>DASTLK010000768.1:0-7990 GCA_035715025.1 Vicinamibacteria bacterium | reverse complement strand
CGCCCACGTCCCCAGAGGTGCGCTCGTCGTCGAACCCGAGGCCGTGCAGGACTTCGCGCGCCTGCGACTCGAGGGCGTAGCCGCCCAGGTGGTCATAGGCCTCCTGCACTTCGCCGAAGCGCGACAGGATGCCGTCCATCTCGTCCGCGCGCGTGGGATCGCTCATCGCCTGCTGCAGCGCCTCGAGCTCGTGGTGGAGATCCCCGACGCGGCCGCTGCCCGCGATGGCCTCGTCAAGGACCGAGCGGCCGGACATCTCCTCGACGTCCTGCCGGAAGTAGCCGATGGTCAGCTTGCGGGGCACGGAGACCTCGCCCTCGTCGGGGGCCTCCTCGCCCACGATCAGGCGGAAGAGGGTGGTCTTGCCCGCGCCGTTGGGACCGACGAGTCCGACCTTCTCGCCCGGGTTGAGCTGGAACGACGCGTCGACGAAAAGGAGCTGACGGCCGTACTGCTTGCCCAGGCGGGAAAGGGAGATCACCGGGCGGGAGGGCGCACCGGCATCGCCGTCAGCGAGACCTTCACCAGCAGCTTGGATCCCACCCCGACCCCGAGGTACTCCGGCGGCGTGACCGCGAAGTCGGTGAGGACGAGCGGAAACTCCGCGCGCACGCGCCGGCCCTCACCCTCGCGGTGGATCTCCACCGTTCCCGCCACCGGGTGCTTGACTCCGTGCAGGAGGAGGGTGCCCGTGAAAGGAGTGGTCCCGTCGAAGGCGTCGCCGCCGACGTCGCTCAAATGGATGTCCGAGAGGACGGCCCTGCTGAAGCCCTCGCCCTTCGCCAGGTCGAGATAGTTCTCGCGCAGATGCTGGTTGCGCAGGCTGATGCCGGTGTCGATCGTGGCCAGATCCATGGACACTTCGCCCGCGAGGCGCGCGGGCTTCGATCCCTCCAGGGCCAGCGTCCCGCTCAGGGACGGCGTCGTCGCCGTGAAGGCGCCGCCCGGCTTCAGGGGGACGAGGATCTTCACGTCTCCCCGGTCGATGCGCCACGACGGCCCTTCCGCGGCCAGGCCGTTCGCGGCGAGCAGCGCGAGCAGCCCCAAGGCGCCCAGCATCCGGTGCCGGTCGCGAACGGCCGAGCTCATCTTCTTCATTGGTCATACCCTCCGGCGAGGGAGGCAACGGCGCGATCTAGACCATAGCAATTTTTTACGTGTCCCGCCGCCTGTGAGCCAACCCACGCGGCTGACCATTCCCCTTGACCCGGCCAACGACAGAGGCGTACCGTGGTGGCCGTCGGGATGGAGTGTGGCCGCGGCTCGGTGCGCCGCCTGGGCGCGCGTCGTGGGACGAGCAGCCCTCTCAGGTTCTTCCTCCAAAGAACGCGGACTTGTTTGGCTCGCCGAGGTGGCAAGGCCTCGGTTCCGGGGGACGCGCATGGCGAGGAACGAGCAGGCTGACCGGTCGCGCGACGTCGGCGACCACCGCATCCGACCGTTGTTCGATCCGTCGCGGGAGCACGCGGAGGCGCGGACGATCGTCATCCGCCACGGCAGCACCTGGCAGTCGCTGGCGTTCCTGCTCCTCTGCGTCCTCCTCACCGGGGCCATCCTGCTCGGCCACGAGGCCCTGCGCGGGATCGACCGCCAGAACCAGGAGACGGCCGTGAGCATGTCCCGGTTCGAGCGCAAGGTGCAGCAGCTCGAGTCGGGGATCGCCTTCGACTCCAAGCGGCGCTACCTGCTGCTGGGGATGCGCGACCACATCCTGAAGGTGAACCCGCGCGTGAGCCTCGGCGACGCCTACCGCTACGCGCAGCTCGCCCTGGAGGCCAGCGAGAAGTATCCGGCCGTCGATCCCCTCCTCCTCCTCGCCATCGGCACCGTCGAGAGCGGCTACGACCCCCAGGCCACCAGCCATTCCGACGCGCGAGGGCTGTACCAGATCTGGCCGTCCACCGGACGCCTCCTCCTGCGCGGCCTCGGGTGGAGCTACGACGAGTCGTCCCTCTACGACCCGGAGAAGAACACGCAGGCCGCCGCCCTCTATCTCGACATCCTGTTCTCCACCTACAGCGACCCGCAGCTGGTGCTGGCCGAGTACAACGGCGGGCCCCTCAACGCCGGCTATTTCCGCGCGGGAGTGGGGGCACTGGCCGCGGAGACGCGCAGCTACGTTCCGCGCGTGCTCCAGCTCCACGCCCGGCTCAAGGACGAGTTCGACAAGGGGATGCAGCTCCAGCTCGACGCGATGCACCGGGACGGCCAGCGGGAAGGGAAGACGCTGGCCGGCGCGCCCGCCGGGCGCGACGCCTCCTCTCGCCGCTGACGCGCGGAGGCGCGACCTCAGGCGTCCGGCTTGACTTCGGTCATGGCGGTGCGGAGGCCCACGATCTCGCCCCGGACATCGCGGATGTGACGGTCGGCGAGGAGCAGGGGGATCGCGGTGCCGTCGGCCTTCTTGAAGCTGCGCACGAAGGGCCTGAGCTCGCGCTCGCCCTTGAGCTTCTGCTCGATGGCCCGGCGCGAGGCGTCCTGCATCACGATGATCTCCCACACCACCCGCCCCACCATCTCGTCCTCCCGATACCCGAGCATGCGCAGCTCCTCCGGGTTCACGCGCACCACCCGCATCGCCGTGTCGAGCTCGTGCACGCCGACCCCGGGCGGAGACTTCTCGAAGGCCTCGCGCAGGCGCAGCGGACCTTCCTTCTGCCGCCGGTCGAGCTCGTCCAGGTACTCGTTGACCACCCGTGTGGCGGCCGCCTGATCCATGGCCATGGTCCCCTCCCGCGGGTCGACCCCGCGGGAATCGTAGCGCGGCCGGACCCCCCTGTCCCATTCCTATTGACGTTCTATAGGAACCTCGGCTATCCTCGCCTCGTATAGATAGTCTGTAGGAGGCGATGATGGCACCCCCGGCCAACCTGCTGCAGGGGACGCTCGACCTGCTGATCCTGAAGACGCTGACCCTGGGCGAGAAGCACGGGGTGGCCATCGCCCGCCGCATCGAGCAGGTCACCAGGGGCACCTTCGTGGTGAAGCCGGGCTCGCTCTTCCCCGCCCTGCACCGGATGGAGGAGGCGGGCTGGCTGACTTCGAGCTGGGGCGAGTCCGACAACAACCGCCGCGCCCGCTACTACCAGCTCACGCGCGCGGGCCGGCAGCAGC
The DNA here is from genome assembly GCA_035715025.1 of Vicinamibacteria bacterium. Classification (GTDB taxonomy): domain Bacteria; phylum Acidobacteriota; class Vicinamibacteria; order Fen-336; family Fen-336; genus AA29. The sequence continues at coordinate 4,876 of DASTLK010000768.1, read as the reverse complement.
TCAAGACCGAGACCCAGGAGTGGGGCCGCATCTCGGTGGCCATCGCCGCCGCTCTCCGCGGCTGAGGACGCCATGATCTGGACCTCCCGACTGGCCAGCCTCTGGCGCAACCTCGTCCACCGAGGGAGGTCCGAGCGCGACCTCGACGACGAGGTGCGTGCCTGCGCCGCGATCCTCGAGGACGAGAACGTGGCCCGCGGCCTGCCTCCGGAGGAGGCGCGCCGTCAGGCCCTCATCGAAATGGGAGGGATGGAGCAGGTCAAGGAGGACGTGCGCGCGGTGCGGATGGGCGCGCGGCTGGAGACGGTGGGGCAGGACGTGCGCTACGGCGTGCGGACGCTCGCACGCACGCCGGGGTTCACGACCGCCGCCGTGCTGGCCCTGGCCCTGGGCATCGGCGCGACCACCGCGATCTTCAGCGTCGTGGACGCGGTCCTGCTGCGTCCACTCCCCTATGTCCACCCGCACCGTCTCGCCGTCGTCCTCACCCGGGGCACGGGCCCGGTGGCGCCGGGGAACTTCCTCGACTGGCGGCGGGACGCGACCAGCTTCGAGGCCATGGGCGCGGCCGAGGCCTGGGGCACGAACCTCGGGGGCAACGACCGGCCGGAGCGCGTCGACGGCGTGCGCCTCACGTCGGACATCTTCCCGCTTCTGGGCGTGCCGCCGCAGCTCGGACGCACGTTCTCGTCCGAAGAAGAGCAGCCGGGTCACACGCGCGTCGTCGTGCTCGGCCATCGCCTGTGGCAACGCCGCTTCGGCGGGGACGCCGGCGTCGTGGGCCGCTCCATCACCCTCGACGGCGAGCCGCACGTCGTGATCGGAGTGATGCCGCGCGGGTTCGAGTTCCCGCCCTTCTGGGCCACGGGCGCCGAGCTCTGGGCTCCCCTGCCCCTGGCCGAGCGCGCGGGCAGCCGCAACGGCCAGAGCCTCCGCATCTTCGCGCGGCTGGCTCCGGGCGCCACCCTCGAGAGGGCGCGGGCGGAGATGGCCACCATCACCGGCCGGCTGGAGAGCGAGTATCCGGGCACGAACCGGAACGTCGTGGTGCGAACGCTCGACGACATCGTGGTGGGCGACGTCCGCTCCGCGTTGCTCGTCCTGCTCGGGGCCGTCGCCTTCGTGCTGCTCATCGCCTGCGCGAACGTCGCCCACATGCTGCTCGCCCGCGCGGCCGCCCGGCGCAAGGAGGTGGCTCTACGCGCCGCGCTCGGGGCCAGCCGCGCGCGCGTGATCCAGCAGCTCCTCACCGAAAGCGTGGTTCTGGCCGCCATGGGCGGAGCCGCGGGCGTCGCCCTGGCCGCGGCCGTCTTGCGCGTGCTCATCGCGATCAGCCCCGGCAACCTGCCGCGCCTGGAGACGGCGGGCCTGGATCCCCGCGTGCTGGCGGTCACGGTCGTCGTCTCCCTCGCCACCGGCGTCGCCTTCGGTCTCGTGCCCGCGCTGCAGGCTTCGCGCTTCGACCTGAGCGGCGCCTTGCACGACGGTGAGCGCGGCAGCACCGTGGGCGCGGAACGGCATCGGCTCCGCCGGTTCTTGATGGCGTCCGAGCTGGCCCTGGCCCTCGTCCTGCTCGTCGGCGCGGGCCTGATGGTCCGGACGTTCGTCGCCCTGCGCCGCTTCGATCCCGGCTTCGACCCGCGCCGCGTGGCGAGCGCGGTGATGTCGCTCACCGGATCGCGTTCGGAGGAGCCGGCGCGACGGCTCGCCTTCTACCGCGAGGTCCTGGAGCGTGTCCGCGCGGTGCCCGGCGTGGCCTCGGCCAGCGCGATCAACCACCTGCCCCTGGCCGGCGACGTCTGGGGATTCCCGTTCCAGGTCGAAGGGCGGCCGCCGGCCAAGCCGGGCGAATCCCCCAGCGCCGCCTTTCGCGTGGTCCTTCCCGGCTACTTCCAGACCATGGGATTGCCGCTCGTGCGCGGCCGCGACTTCACCGAGGACGATCGTCTGGACGCACCCGGCACCATCATCGTGAACGAGTGGCTGGCCGAGCGCTTCTGGCCCGGCGCGGACCCGATCGGGAAGAGGCTGACCCTCGACGACCTCGACCGGAACCCGGAATGGCTGACCGTGGTGGGGGTGACCCGCAACGCCGCGCGCGGCAAGTGGGCCGCCGCGCCCGACGAAGAGATGTACCTGCCGCTCCTCCAGAGCCACCTCTACCTGGAACGGAAGGGCGGGCCGTTCTCGTACCTGACGCTCGTGGTGCGCACGAGCACCGACGATCCGGCCGCGGTGGCGCCCTCGCTCAGGAGCGCGGTCTGGTCCGTCGACGGCAACGTGGCCGTTTCCGAAGTCCAGACGATGGAAGAGGTCGTGGCGCGCGCGACCGCTTCCCCGCGGTTCTATCTCCTTCTCCTGGGCAGCTTCGCCGCCGCCGCCCTGGCCCTGGCCGCGCTCGGCATCTACGGCGTGATGAGCTACTCGGTGGCGCGCCGCCGGAACGAGATCGGCATCCGCATGGCGCTGGGGGCGCGCCCGGCGGACGTGATGCAACTGGTGATGGGCGAGGCCATCGCGGTGGCGGCGGCGGGCGGAGCGGTCGGTCTGGTGGCGGCAGTGCTGATGACACGCTTGATGGGCGGCCTGCTGTATGGCGTGGCGGCCACGGACCCGCTGACTTTCGCCGGCGTGTGCGCGATCCTGACCATGGTGGCGCTGGCGGCGACGTACGTTCCCGCGCGGCGCGCGGTCGGCGTCGATCCACTGAAGGCGCTGCGCGCGGAGTAACCGATCAAGCCTCCGTTCCTGATGACAGACCAACCGTGGTGGCAGCCTCTATCCTGCTAACCGCGTCGATCGATTTTCCGTTGCTTACACCCCCCACCCATACGACAGCCCGCTCTCCTCCGCGTCCGGCGCCGCCCAGCGCGCCCAGGCCAGGTTGCTCAGCACGGCGCTTGTGATCTCGGCCGTGGTGGCGGTGCCGCCCACGTCGGGCGTCCGCCGCTCGCGCAGGGTGGTGGCGACGGCGACGTTGACGGCATGGGCGAGATCGGGCCGGCCCAGCGAATATTCGAGGAGCAGGGCCACGGACAGAATGGCGCCCACCGGGTTCGCGAGGCCGCGGCCCGCGATGTCCGGCGCGGAGCCGTGTACGGGCTCGTAGAGCGAGGGTCCGTCGCCGAAGGAGGCCGAGGGCAGCACGCCGATCGAGCCCGACACCGCGGCCAGCTCGTCGCTCAGGATGTCGCCGAACAGGTTCTCGGTGACGACCACGTCGAACCGCCGCGGAGACTGGAGCAGCTCGAAGCTGGCCGCGTCCACGTAGCGGTGCTCCAGCTCCACCCCCGGATACTCGCGCGCGACCTCGGTCACCACCGCGCGCCACAGGCGCGAGGCTTCGAGCACGTTCGCCTTGTCCACGGACGTCACGCGGTTGCGCCGCCGTCGGGCCAGGCCGAAGGCGACGTGGGCGATGCGGCGGACCTCGTCCGCGGTCTGGCGCCAGGTGTTGAAGGCGGCCGTCGGCGAGATCCCACGCGGCTCACCGAAGTAGACGCCGCCCGCGAGCTCGCGCACCACGACGATGTCCGCCTGGCGCACGAGCGTCTCGCGGAGAGGCGTGGGCAGGCCCATGTCGCGGGCCACGCGCACGTTCGCAAAAAGGCCGAGGCCACGGCGCAAGCGCAGCAGGCCGTCCTCGGGCCGCGGACCCGTCGCCCATTTCGGCCCGCCCACCGCGCCGAGGAGGACGGCATCGCTGGTCTTGCAGATGTCGAGGGTCTCCGGAGGCAGGGGGTCGCCCGTCGCGTCGATGGCGATGCCGCCCACACGAGCCTCGCGCACCTTCACGGGGACACAGGCGCCCAGGATGGAGAGGGCGGAGTCGATCACCTCCGGCCCGACCCCGTCGCCCCTCAAAACGGCCAGCGTGTGCGCAGTCATCTAGGTTCTCCCTTGGCTTGTTCCACGACCGGACGGCTCCTCGTGCGTGCGCTCGTAGGCGGCGATGGCGGACTCCTGGGACAGGAGGAACTCCATCTCGTCGATCCCTTCGAGCAGGCAGTGCCGCGCGAAGGGGTCGACCGTGAACCGCACGTGGGTGCGGTCGGGCAGCGTGACTTCCTGCGCCTGCAGGTCGACGGTCACGCTCGCGCCCTCCGCCGCGGCCAGGCGCGCGTGCGCCTCGGCCGGGATCGCGATGGGCAGCAGGCCGTTCTTGAGCGCGTTGCTCCGGAAGATGTCGGCGAAGGACGGCCCGATGACCGCGCGGAATCCCTGGTCCACGAGCGCCCAGACCGCGTGCTCGCGCGACGACCCGCAGCCGAAGTTGCGCCCCGTCACCAGCACGGTCGCGCCCGCCGCGTCCGGCCGGTTGAGCGGGAAGTCCGCACGCGGCGTCCCGTCCGCGCCGTAGCGGCGATCGGCGAAGAGTCCCTGGCCGAGGCCCGTCCGCGTCGTGCCCTTCAGGAACCGCGCGGGGATGATCTGGTCGGTGTCGACGTCGTCCATCGGGAGGACGACGGTGCGGCCGGTGAGGACGCGGAAGGGATCCATCTCTACCTCATCAGCTCGCGCGCGTCCGTCACGCGGCCGGTCACGGCGGCGGCGGCGGCGGTGAGCGGGCTGGCCAGGAGGGTGCGCCCGCCCGGGCCCTGGCGGCCCTCGAAGTTGCGGTTGCTCGTGCTCACGGCGTAGCGGCCGGGCTCGAGGCGGTCACCGTTCATGGCGATGCACATCGAGCACCCGGGCTCGCGCCATTCCGCCCCCGCCTCCCGGAACACGCGGTCGAGGCCTTCCGCCTCCGCCTGCTTCTTCACCTGCTGGGACCCGGGCACGACCAGCGCGCGCACGCCGTCGGCCACGTGGCGGCCGGCGAACACGCTGGCCGCCGCGCGCAGATCCGAGAGGCGCCCGTTCGTGCAGCTCCCGA
>DASTLK010000767.1:0-2410 GCA_035715025.1 Vicinamibacteria bacterium | reverse complement strand
GTGCGCGCCGCCGCTTCGTTCGGGTCGTGCACCGCCGCCACCCGGACGCGGCGGCTCTTGAGAAGGGTCGGCGACTGGATGCGGGTAAAGTCCCCGCAGCCGAGGATGCCCAGACCGTAGACCTTCAAGCCCCCTCCACCGTCGCCATGGCGCGATGCCAGGCGGCCAGGATCCGCTCGACCGTTTCGTTGGCGTCGATCCGCTGCCGGGCAGGGTCCGCCTCGAGCCACCGGATCGAGGCGCGGACTCCCTCCTCCAGGGGGACCCGCGCGCGGAAACCGGGCACGATGCTCCGCAGCTTGCTGTTGTCGAAGACGAGGCTCCAGGCCTTGTCGCCGAGCAGGCTCGCTCCTCGCCGGGCGTCGATGCGCGCGATGAAATCCGAGGGGACGTGGACGATGCGCGGCGCAACCCCCACGACCCTCGCGATCGTCTCGTGCACCTGGTTCCAGCACATCACCTCGTCCGAGGTGATGTGGAACGCCTCGCCGATCGCCGCCGGCTGGCCGAGCAGCCCCAGGAGGCCACGGGCGAAATCGCTGGCGTGAGTCAGCACGAAGAGCGACGTGCCGTCGCCGTGGACCACGAGCTCGAGGCCTCGCCGCAGCCGGTGCACCACGGTGTAGTCGCTCCCGCTGGTGCTCGGCACCCACGACGCACCGTAGGTGTACGACGGCCGCACGATCGTCATGGGAAAGCGGGCATCGCGGTGGGCCGTGCGCAGGACGTCCTCCGCCTCGATCTTCTTTCGCGCGTACTCCCAGTATAGGTTCCCGAGCGGCGCCGCTTCGGTCACCACGTAGTGCGCCGGGGGCTTCCGGTAGACGGACGCGGAGCTGATGAAGACATACTGGCCGACGTGGCCGCGGAAGGCCTCGACGTCGCGGTGCACGTCGTGGGAATCGAAGGCTACGAAGTCTACGACTGCGTCGAACTTGCGGGCGGCCAGGCCGTCGAGAGTGGCGGGATCCGCCGCGTCTCCTTTGACCCGGACGACCGTGGCGGGGAGGTCTGCGTCCCGCGTGCCCCTCGTGAGCACGGTGACCGCGTGGCCTTCTTCCACGGCTAGCCGCACACAGGCCGTCGAGATGTTGCCGGTTCCGCCTATGAAGAGTAGGGTCAACGGCATGGTCAGCGCTTCGGGGCCGCGGCCACGGCCAGACGGCTGTCCGCGGCCCCGAAGTACAAAAGCCATCGTCCCTTGAAGGGCACCAGCCCCTCCACGAAGACCACGTTGGCCACCTGGCCCTGCTTCTCGTGACCCAGGTCCGGTTGGAGAAAGCCCTGGTCGGTGCGGGCGAGCACGCGCCGCGGGTCCTTCGCGTCGAGCAGGACCTGGCCGGCAGCGTAGGCGCCCTCCGGCAACCTGCGGTCGCCGGCGTCACCGGCCGCGTTCCGCGCGTTGTAGAGCAGGACGATGCCGGCCCCGGTCAGGAAAGCCGGCGGGCCGGGCTCGACCAGCTCGCTGTCGAAGCGGCCGGGCCGTGGCGCGAGAACCGGCGCCGGCTTTCCGTCTGCGCCAAGTACGGGCTTCCAGGCGAGGAGGTCCACCGACGTGGCGGCGAAGATGCTCGTGTCGCCCCACAGCATCCAATAGCGCCCGCCCACCCGCTCGGCCACGCAGCGCGCGCCGCGCCACCGGCAGACGATCGAGCCCGACTTGGACCAGAGGTCCCGATACTCCTCGCCGAAAGCGAGGCCGTGCTTGGTCCAGTGGGCGAGATCGCGTGAGGTGGCGACGGCCAGCCGCGCCTTCTTGCCGTCGTAGGCCGTGTAGGTGAGGACGTACCCGTGGGCGTCCTCGACGACCCGCGGGTCCTCGCAGCCGCCCGGCCACTCGTCGGCCTTTCGCGCGTCCTCGTCCGGGTAGAGCACCGGCCGCGGCTGGCGCGCGAACCGTACCCCGTCCCGGCTGAGCGCGAGCCCGAGGCGCGAGGTGCCGTCCTTGTCCTGCGCTCGGTACAGGAGGAACACCTGGCCATCCCGCACGACCGCAGCGGGGTTGTAGATGGCAAGCTCTTCGAAGCGCACCGGCGCCCGGCGGATCGGACAGTCGAAGACGCCCTCCGCCGCGGGTCCCAGGATCGGGTTGGCCCCGCTCTCCTTGACGAAAGGCCCGAGGACCCAGCGCTCGTCTCCGCGAGCCAGACGCGAAGCGAGGCCGAACCCCAGGGCGAGGACGAGCAACGACGCCAGATACCGCATGCGCCACGGGATGGTATTACCTTTCGTACTCGTTCCGGATCGAGTAACGAAAAGTAACAGGCCCTTCTACGGGTGGTGTCTAGCTGCAGCCGCTCGTGGAACCGCAGTTCGCGCAGCGGTAGCACGAGCCGTTCCGGGTCATGATGCTGCCGCAGTAGTGGCAGGGCGGCGCGTCGGACTGCGGCCGGAAGCTCATACCCGTGGG
>DASTLK010000766.1:0-9345 GCA_035715025.1 Vicinamibacteria bacterium | reverse complement strand
CGGCGGGCACTCCGGCGAGGCGCGCTTCGCCGCCGCGCCGGAAGTATCGACGGCGCGCGCGTCGACCCCCAAGCAGATTTCCATGCCGCCGGCGCTGGGCCGCGCCATCCTGGCCGCCTACGCGATCCTCGTCCTCCTTCGCATCGCGGGCCTGGGGCGTGCCCTCATGACGACACGCGCGGTCCGAGCGAGCGCGGCCGCCACGTCGCTGTCCCCGTCGATCCGTCGCGCCGCCGAAGACTGCCGCCAGGCCATCGGGATCGGCCCGATTCCCGTCCTCGCTTCCTTCGATCTCGAGACGCCGGCCGTCGTCGGCGCCTTCCGCCCGGTGATCATCGTCCCGTGGGGTGCGCTCGAGTGCGCGCCGCCGGACCTGATCCGAGCCGTGCTCGGCCACGAGATGGCGCACGTACGCCGGCGGGACTTCCCCCTCAACCTCCTCTGCGAGATCCTGGCGGCGCCACTCTACTTCCATCCGGCGCTCGTCTTGATCCGACGGCGCGTTCGGCACACGCGTGAGGAGGCCTGCGATGCGCTGGTGGCCTCGGGCCTGATGGACGGTCCGAGGTACGCGGGCGCACTCGTCGCTCTCGCGCGAGCGTTTCAGGCCGCGCCTCGCCCCGCGGCCGCGCTGGCTCTTTTCGACGGCGATTCCCTGGAGGACCGTGTCATGAAAGTGCTGCGTCCCTCGTCACGACCGCCCATCGCGAACCGCGCCCTAGTGGCGGCGGCCGCGATCGTCCTGGCCCTCGCGTCGGGCCTCGCCTCCGCGGGCGCGGTGTCCGTTGCCCCGCGCGAAGACACCACGACATCCGCGCGCGGGCGCACGGCCGAGGAGGTGGCGGTGGCCGCGCGCCATGACGAGGAGCCGGGGCCCGGCGAGTACACCTACGCTCCGGGCGCCAAGCGCGATCCCTTCCTGGACCTGCGCGTCCAGGCGCCGCGCCCGACCGACCACGACCCGCGCGCATTCCTCGTCCAGGAGATCGCGCTGCGCGGCGTGGTGAAAAGCGCGGCCGGCTGGACGGCCATGATCCTGGGTCCGGACGCCCGCACCTACTTCGTGTCGGTGGGCCAGCGGTTCTACGACGGCACGCTCACCGCCGTCGACGCCGCCGGCCTCACCGTGCAGCAGCAGGTCCGCGATCCGCTCGCGTCCGCTCGCGTGCGCGACGTGCGCCTCGCCCTGCACCCCGACCGCGACTAGTTCGGCCGGCGCGCCTGCCGGGCCCGGACCGCCGCCAGCTCCCGCCGCGCGTCGGGGTCGTCGGGCTGGATGCGGAGCGCCTGCTCGAGATGGCCGGCCGCTTCTTCGAGGCGGCCGCTGAGCGCGAGCGCCCGGCCGAGGTTGTAGTGAGCGTTGAGCGAGCCGGGGTCCGCCTCCACCGCGCGGCGGAGCTGCTCGACCGCCTCCACGACGCGGCCGGTTTCGAGGAGCGCCCCCCCGAGGTTGTTGCGCGCCGTGGCATCGTCCGGCGAGAGCCGCACGGCCTCGCGCAGATGCGGTAGCGCTTCCGCGAACGCGCCCCTGAGGACGAGCGCGTTGCCGAGGTTGTGTCGTGCATTCGGATAGTCCGGCTGTGCCTGCACCGCCTGCTGGTACTCGGCGATGGCGGCGTCGAGGTCGCCCGAGGTCTGCAGGGCCGCTCCCAGGTTGTTGCGCACGGCCGCGCTCTCCGGGCGGGCAAGCAAGGCCTGCCGATATTCCGCGATGGCCTCCGCCGCGCGGCCGCGCGCCTCCAGGGCGGCGCCGAGGTTCGCGTGGGCGACGAAGTCGCCAGGATACTTCTCGAGCCGCCGGCGCATGAGGGCCTCCTGCAGCGCCCAGCGGTCGTCGCGCTGGCGCGGCAGGACCTGCACCCAGAGATGGCCCATCTCGTCGGTCGAGCGGTTGCCCGTCACCACCCTCCGGGGCGGATGACTCGGGTTGCGGACGTTGCCTTCCGAGTTGTCGTAGGCGATGCGCATGTGGAGGACGGAGCCGCGGGGCAGGAAGAGGGGATGGGCCAGCGGGTACACGGCCTGCCAGGCGAAGTCCCAGTCGCGGATCCAGATCAGCCACTTCTTCGTGCCGTCGGGCAGGGTGGCGAAGCCCTGCACGTCCTTGCCGACGTAGTGGGCGTGCGGGTAGACGGCGAGGACCTCGGCGTCGACGGGCAGCGTGTACTCGTCGGTCACCGCGAAGTCCGGCGCTCCGGGCGGGATGTCGATGGCCCCGTCGTGCTCGAGCTGGAGGAGCATGGGGAACCGCGTGGGCGCCGTCTTCGTGAAGTAGAGGCCGACGAGGGGGCGGATCACTTCCGGCTTGCCCGAAGGCTGGAGGTGCAGGTTGAGGACGAGGTCGGTGCGCTCGTCGATCGTCCAGGCCATGCCTTCGGGCTCGGTGACCGCGGCCGTGCCGGGCTTCCAGAACAGGAAATGGCTGTCGGGCTCGAAGGCATCCGATTCGAGCTCCACGTCCATGCCCGCGAAGCCGGGCCCGGGATCCTTCGCGTCGCGGCGGCGCGCGGAGCCGGTCCGATCCAGCAGGACGTTCGCGTGATGCACCACGCGCTTGTCGCCCGGGCGCAGCTCCATGGCGCGCACGTAGCGCGTGCCGTGCACGGGCGCGCGCAGCACGAAGTTGCGGAAGACGTCGGTGCCTTCCGCGGGCACCGTGTAGGACTCCGGCACCTCGATCACGAGGTCGGGCGGGCCGAGCTGCCATCCCGCCGTGAACGCGGGGGGCGCGGGAGCGGCGGCGGGCGGCCCCTCCGGCGCGCCTTCGGCCGCCCAGCGCTGGATGAGCGCGATCTGCTCGTCGGTGAGCCGGCGCGGTCCGGCCAGGTCGCCGTACCCCGCCTCCGGCGGCCAGGGTGGCATGAAGCGGATCCTGGTCACGCGCGCGATCTGCGACGCGCGCTTGTGGACGTCGGCGTAGCCGAGGAGGCTGAAGGGTCCCGCCTCGCCCGGTCGATGGCAGGGTGCGCAGTTGCGGAAGACGATGGGCGCGATGTCCCGGTTGAAGGTGACCCTCTCCGCGACGGGCACCGGCGTCGCGGGCGCCACGTCTTCCGTCCGCGCGGGAGCGCAGGCGACCAGCGCCAGGCCGGACCCGAGGAGGGCCGCCCCCAGGAAAGCGCGCCGCGCGCGCGCCGGCACCCTCACTGAAGCTCGGCGATGGCGCACCCCACCGCGATCGTCGTGCGGGGAGTGAGGGTGCGCCCCGCCGTGAGCGCGTCCAGCACGTCGGCGAGATCCCTGGTCCGCGGCTCGGGGCGAGCGCGGCCGAAATCGACGGCGCGATCGTCGATGCGGCCGCGGTAGACCATCCGCGGCCCCGACGGGTGCGCGACGAACACGGCGACTTCCGGCGTCACCGTCGCCCCCGCCAGTCGCACCAGCTCGTGCTGCGGGTCGCGGAGCGCGTCTCCGCCCAGGCCGAACGCGCGCATGTGCTCGCGGATCGCCGCCGGCGTCTCCGTGGGGTCGGCATAGACGAGCCGGAAGGCGACACCGCGGCCGGCGAATCGCTCGCCCAGGCGGCGCAGCTCGGGCGCGTAGCGGTTCGAGATGGGGCAGTCCGTGCGCGTGAACACCAGCACCGTCGGCCCCGGGCCGAGGGGCAGGGCTTCGAGGCGCCGGCCCGCGAGGTCGACCACTCCCGTGAAGGAGGCGCTCCCGGCGCGGGCGAGCCCCGCCAGGGCGGCGAGCACGACGAGAGCAGACCACGAGGAAGGGAACCGCATGCCGGCGCGCAAGGGGAATCAGGAGACGACTGGATTATACGAGAACGTCCACCACCACGACGGTGGCGTCGTCGGCCAGGCCGTCTTCCGCGAAGTGACGCGCGAGCTCCAGCACGCGGGGAGCGGTGTCCGCCGCCGCCGCCGCGCGCGTGTCGCGCAGGCCGGCGAGCAGGCCCTCGTCGCCCAGCTCCGCGTCGGCGCGGCTGGTGGCTTCCGTGATGCCGTCGGTGACGAGCACGAGGCGGTCGCCGCGGTGCAGGGCCAGCAGGCCCTCCTCGTAATCCGCCTCCGCCACCACGCCCAGGACGGGCCCGCCACGCTTGAGCCGCCGCACCGTGCCATCGGGCCGCGACAGCACCGGCGCGGGATGTCCGGCGTTGGCGTAGGCGAGCGTGCCGCGGGCGGGGTCGAGGACCGCGTACACGAGCGAGACGAAGCGATCGGGTCCGAGGCGCGGGGCCAGAGTGCGCGCCAGCCGCGCGCAGAGCGCGCGCGGCGCGAGATCGGCGGCGACGAGCTCTTCGAGGCTGGCCTTGACGCTGGCCATCAGGAGCGCGGCGGGGGTGCCCTTGCCGCACACGTCCGCGATGGCGACGGCGAGGCGGCCCTCCGGCAAGGCGGCCACGTGATAGCAGTCGCCGCCGAGCCCTTCCGCGAGGCGCAAGGCCACGGCGACGTCGTAGCCGGGCACGCGCGGCGCCGGTGTGCCGAGGAGCCGGCTCTGGACGTCGCGAGCATCGGCCTCCAGACGCTGGGCGCGACGCCGCCGGCGGCCGGCGGCCACCTGCGCGCGCACGATCTCGAGCAGGCGCGCGTTGTCCCACGGCTTCTGCACGAAGTCGCCCACGCCCTCGCGCATGATGGCGACGGCGAGCGGAACCGTCGACCACGCGGTCATGACCACCACCGGCAGGTACGGATCGAGGGCCTTGACCCGCGCCACCAGCTCGAGCCCTTCGTCACCGGACGTGGTGTCGCGGGCGTAGTTGAGGTCCATCAGGAGCAGGTCGTACGCGTGCGGCGATTCGCCGAGGGCGGAGACCACGGCCGCGGGAGACGACACCGCGCGCACATGGCAGCCGTGCGGCTTGAGCAGCAGGCGCAGCGCTTCGAGCACGTCGGGCTGGTCGTCCGCCACCAGGACGCGCACACCGTCGAGGTCCGGCCCGTGCGGTACGGCCTTGGCCTTCTCCTCCCCGCCCTTCTCCCGATTCACGGTACCCATCACGACCAGCGGTAGCTTCAATCCCTGTGCCACCACCGTGCCGGCGGCAAACGCAGCGGCCAACGTGAGTTGGGCGGGAAAGGCCGAGCCAGTCCCGGCCCTCCTTGTCCGGATATGGGACGGTCCGCTCCCGCATCCGGACGAGGCGCGGGCCGCCCTCAGGGCGTGCGGACCTCAGCGCGCGAACAGGGTGCGCGCGACGAAGAGCACGTTCGCGGGACGCTCGGCCAGGCGGCGCATGTACCAGGGGAACCAGTACGCGCCGTAGCTGATGAGCACGCGCACGGGCCAGCCCTCGCGGGCCAGGCGTTCCTGCTCGGCGCGCTGGATCCCGTAGAGGAGATGGAACTCGGCCGCCGCTTTGGGAAGGCCGCGCACCGTCGCCTCCGCGAGGATCGCATCGATGAGCGCGCGGTCGTGCGTCCCGAACACGTTGCGGGCGGGAGATCCCGCGGCCGAGGCCTGGAGCAGGCTCTTCGCGAGCGCGAGGTAGCTCGCGTCCACGTCCGCCTTGCGCGGGAACGCGCGATCGGGCGGCTCGTTGTACGCGCCCTTGACCAGCCGGATGCCGGCCCCGGTGGGCCGCAGCGCCTCGAGGTCGGCCGCGGTGCGGCGCAGGTAGGACTGGAGGCACACGCCCACCCGGCGGTGCCGCGCGCAGGCGCGGCGAACGAGACGCAGCGTGGCGTCCGTGTACGCGGTCTGCTCCATGTCGATCCAGACGAAGTTGCCGGTCGCCTCCGCGCGGGCCACCAGCGCGAGCAGGCGCGCGGCGCAGCGCTCCTCGTCGAGGTCGAGGCCGAGCTGCGTGGGCTTCACCGAGATCTCGATGGCGCCGCCCTCGTCCTTCACGCGCTCGAGCAGATCCAGGTAGTGAGCGACCACGGCGTCCGCTTCCGTGTCGTCGGTGACGTTCTCGCCGAGGCGCGTGAGCACCGCGCCCATCCCGGCGCGGCGCAGCGCGCCCGTCGCGGCCAGCGCGTCGGAGGCCTCCTCTCCGGGCATGAAGCGGGAGACGGCGCGCCGCACGAACGCGCGCCGCATCGCACGCTCGCGCAGCCATCGGCTCTGCGAGCCGGCGAGAAGGGCCCGCCGAAGGAGTCCCATGACGGAAGTCTATACAGACTTCCTAGCGCAGGCCGCGGACGAGGTACAGCTCGGAGAGGACGCGGTGCACGCTGTACGCGTAGGACTGGCCGTCGGGGGTGATGACGATCGGCATCATGGGGCCGGCCCCCGCCTTGTCCTCGACCTGGACCTCGGTCCAGCGCGACCTCTCGCCGGTGGACAGGCTCACGCGCTCGACGACTACGGGTCCCGTCTCGGACCACGGCGTGACGAAGACCTCCCGGCCATCGGGTGTGAAGGCCAGCGGCCGGTCCCGCGCGCTCAAGGGGGCAGGCTGAGGCGCGCCGCCGGCGATGGGATGCAGCTGCCACCGCCCGGCCGCTCCCGGCGTGCGCGCGAGAAGGCGCTGTGAGTCGGGCGTCACGTAGGCCGGACCCAGGCCGACCTCTTCCGTCACCGGACGGACCGGCCCGCCGTCCAGGTCCTGGACGAAGGCGCGCATCGGCTGTCCGGCTTCCGCGGCCGTGAACACGATCCGCCGGCTGTCGGGGAACCAGCCGGCCCAGGCGTGGCGCGTGAAGCCGAGACCCAGCGTGCGCGGCGTGCCCGCCCCCGTGGGCAAGGCCACGATCCGTGGCGGGCCGAACAGGGGCATGGTCAGCACCCATTGGCCGTCCGGGGAGATCGTCATCGCGCGCCCTTCGCCCAGCCGCACCGGCGGCGTCCCGTCCGTCGCGCGCGTGAAGACGCCGTAGCCGGCGCCGCCCCCCTCACCGCTCTCGCTGAAGACGACCGTTCGCCCGTCCGCGGAGAGGTCCGTGACCATCGACAGGTCCAGCCAGCTGAGGTCCCGCTCGGCCGCGGCGGGACCGAATCGGCCGCGCAGCTCGGTGCGCCGCGTGGCGCGCTCGAGCAGGACGGCGCCGTCCTTCCGGATGTCGTGGAGCACGAGACGCCCGGGGCCGCGCGTCACCACGCGCTCCGCTCCGGAGAGGCTCACCGCGTTCAGGGTGGAGTCCGCGCCCACCTTCGCGCCCGTGAACCAGACCTCGCGCCCGTCGGGACTCCAGGCCAGTCCCTCCAGGCTCGCCCAGTCGTGGGAGAGGACGGTGCGCTGCCCCGCGGCGTCGACGGTCACGACCTCGCCGCGGTCGTCGCCGGGCACGGGGTGCGAGAGCAGGGCCACACGGTCCCCGGCCGGCGAGAGGCGCAGGAAGTTCAGCTTCGCGGACGAGCGTGCGATCTCGTGCCCCGGGGGCAGATCCACGCGGTCCTCCGAGCCGCTGCGGATCACGCCGATGCGGGTGCCGTCGGGGCTCACGTCCGCCCACGAGATCCCCTCGACGATCTCGCGCGGCGCCCCGCCCGCGGCCGGGGCCAGGGCCAGCACCGCGTCCGTGTCGCGTCTCAGCAGGACCACCACCTCGCCCGTGGTGAGGATCTTGAGGCCGATGGTGCGCGCGGGCAGGTCCAGCGCGCGCGGCACCGTGTCTCCGGGATGGGTGACGTAGGCGCGCCGCGCGCCGCCGTCCCAGGCCGCGCTGTACGTGACCTCACCCGCGGGCCCGAAGCGCGCGCCGTAGAGCGTGCCGCGCCGGAAGGTCAGCCGCTCGTAGAGGGGCTCGCTGCGCCCCGTCCGCGCCACCGCGAAGGCCGCGATCACGGCCGCGACGACGATGGCCAGCCCGGCCCAGGCCCACCGCGTGCCCTGTCCTCGCCCGGGCCGGAGGGGAAGAGCGAGGGGAGCCGAAACGGGTCCCGGCCGCGGCGCGGCGGTGGGAGAGTGCTCGGGCTCCGCCTCCGGGGCCGGGCTCGTCGCCATCCGCACGAAACCCGAGAGGCCGCTCGGGCGCCAGCGCCGCTCCGCCTCAGCGGGATCGCGCATGACCTCATAGAGATGACCGGAGCGCGCGCGAGGCGTACCGCTCTCGTCCTCGCCGTCCGTCTCGCCCGCCGCGGCCTCGCTGGCCCCGACCGCGTCGGCGTTTGCGCCGGCGGGGGCCGTCGCAGGTGCGGCCTCACTCGACGCGAGGGGCGCGACGGCGACCGGCTCCACGGAAGCGATGAAGCGATAGCCCCGACGCGGGAGGGTGTGGATGAACCGGGGCGACTCCGCGTTGTCGCGCAGCGCCTTCCGGATCTGGTTGACGCAGAAGTTCAGGCCGCCGTCGAAGTCGACGAACGTGTCGTGACCCCACAGCTCTTCCCGGATCTCCTCGCGCGTCACCACGTCGCCCGCGCGGCTGGCCAGCAGGAATAAGACCTTGAACGGCTGGGGCGGGAGATGGACGGGGAGGCCTTCGCGCCACACCTCTCCCGTTCGCGCGTCCATTTCGTAGATCCCGAAGCGGAGTCGCGGCGGGCGCTGCGTACCGGTCGTCAAGGGCGACCCGGGGGGCCTATTGCAGGAAGAGGACGGTGGCCGAGCATCAAAAGTTCGAACTCCACCCCCTTAGGATGCCGCGCAACGCATGGGTGGCCACTGAGGATTCGACGAGCCGCCTCTGAGCCCGCAAGTACCGAGGGTGCCGCGCGCTGCGAGCGTCCCTGAGTGACGGTCGGCGCCGTCCCCCACGTGCCATTTCCGGACGCATGAATCCCACCAACGGACGCAAGGTGGGCAAGGTCGCGATCGCGTCTCCGCTCACTCATCCAGAACAAAGCTGTTCCTCGTGGACCTTATTCGCTTCTGGAGCGTCCCATAGCGACAAGGAAACCGAAGTCGGGGGCCACCCCACAAAGGGGGACGGCATGCGGGAATGCAAGAGTCGCGCAAGCCTCTTCGTCGTGATCGCGCTCGTCGCTTCCGCGGCCAGCGCGGCCGCGGAGGCGCCGCGCCTGGACCTCGTGTGGGTCGATCCCACCGACCTCGCGGGAGGAACCTTCCCCGCCCTGGCCGCGGAGTCGCGCACGCTGCTGGCGACGACGGGGGCGCAGGTGACGTGGACGGCCGCGCCCTACGGCGCGGTGGTCGGACCGGAATCCCTGGTCGTGATCGCGGTCCCGACCTATTCGACGGAGGCCAACCGTGACCGTCACGTGATGGGATCGACGCGGGCGACCGCGGACGGACCGCTGGCGGTCTGGATCTTTCCGGACCAGGTCGCGTGGGCTCTCGGTCTCGACCTGAGCCTGCGCCACGGCTGGGGGAAACGCGCGGAGATGGAGTTCGCCCGCGCGCTCGCGCGCGTCGCCAGCCATGAAATCGTCCACGCCCTCGGGATCACGACTCATTCCAACGCCGGCCTGATGGCGGCCCGGCTCGACCGCGATGCCCTCACCGCCGCCGTGCTGCGCATCGACCGCGCGACCCTGGCCGCCGTG
>DASTLK010000765.1:0-4569 GCA_035715025.1 Vicinamibacteria bacterium | reverse complement strand
CCGCCGATGACGGTGGCGGCGATGGCGTCGAGCTCGTAGTTGATCCCGGCGATGGGCTGCGCGGAATTCAGCCGTGCCGTGAGCAGCACCGCGGCCAGCCCGCTGGCCACCCCGGAGAGCACGTACACCATCGTCTTGTGGAAGCCCGCGCTGATGCCGCTGAGGCGTGTGGCCTCCTCGTTCCCGCCGATGGCATACACGTAGCGTCCGAAGCGCGTGCGCGTCAAGAGGAAGTGGCCGATCGCATAGACCACGATCGTGATGACGATCGGCGCGGGGATCCCCAGGAGGCGCGCGGTCGAGAGCTGGCGGAAGCTCGCCGCGAAACCCGAGATGGGCCGGCCGGAGGTGAAGACGAGGGCGGCGCCACGCGCGATGCTCATCATGCCGAGGGTGGCGATGAAGGCGGGCAGCCGGCCCCTGGTGATGAGGAGGCCGTTCACGAGCCCGCTCGCCCCGCCCACGGCCAGGCCGGCCAGGATGGCCGCGGCCGCCGGCCAGCCGGCCTGCAGCGCGCTGGCCAGGACGACGCCCGAGAGCGCGAGCAGCGAGCCCACGGACAGGTCGATTCCTCCGGAGAGGATGACGAACGTCATCCCCACCGCGATCACCGCGTTGATGCTGGTCTGCTCCATCACGTTGAGCAGGTTCGAGACGGAGAGGAAGTGCGGGGTGAGCACGGAGAGAAGCGTGACCAGGGCGCCCAGCCCGACCAGGGTGCCCAGCTCGCGCGTGCGGCGGGCGGCGGCGGTCGTCAGCACGCGGTCGGCGTCTTCCGCAGCGGAGGCTTTCCTTGTCCGCCGCAGCGCCGGTTCATCCGGCGCAAGGCGCCTTCACGACGCGAGCGCCGGAGCGAGGACGCCATTACGACGCCTGCCCGAGGGCCAGCGCCAGCACCTCGGCCTGGGTGGTGCGCGTGGACTCGAGCTCGGCCACGACGCGTCCGCCGCGCATCACCAGCACGCGGTCGCTCATGCCCAGCACCTCCGGCAGCTCGGAGGAGATCAGGAGGATGCCCTTGCCCTCCGCCGTCAGCGTGTTCATGAGCTCGTAGATCTCGATCTTGGCCGGCACGTCGATGCCGCGCGTGGGCTCGTCCACGATCAGGAGGTCCACGCTCGCGGCCAGCCACTTGCCGAGCACGATCTTCTGCTGGTTCCCGCCGGAGAGGAGCCGCGCGGGCTGGGCCAGGCTGGGCGTCTTGATGCTCAGGTCGGTGACGCAGCGTCCGGCCAGGGCGGACTCGGTGGCCGAGCGCACCACGCCCCACGCCGACAGGCGGCGCGTGTTGGGCAGGGCCACGTTGCGCTCGACGGAGAGGCCGAGCACGAGCCCCTGCGCCTTGCGGTCCTCGGGTACGAGCCCGATCCCGTGGGTGAGGGCATCGGAAGGATGCCGGATCACGACCGCGCGGCCTCGCAGGGTGACCGTTCCCGACTGCGCGGGCTCGGCCCCCACGAGCGTGCGCGCCAGCTCCGTGCGTCCCGCACCGAGGAGTCCCGTCACGCCCAGGATCTCCCGCCGCCGGAGGGTGAAGCTGACGTCGCGCACGCGCGTCCCCCGGGTGAGGTGCTCGACCCGCAGCAGCTCGTCGCCGGGCGCGTGGTGCCGCCGCGGGTAATGCTCGCCCACCTCGCGGTCCGCCATCAGGCGCACGAGCTCCGGGACCTTCGTGGCACGTGCGGGGAGGGTCGTCACGCGCCGCCCGTCCCGCATCACCGTCACGCGATCGCCGATGCGGGCGACCTCCTCGAGCCGGTGGGAGATGTAGATGATGGAGGTGCCGCGCGCGCGCAGGCGCTCGATGGTGGCGAAGAGCTGATCGATCTCCGAGGCCGTGAGCGCGGACGTCGGCTCGTCCATGATGAGGATGCGTCCTTCCTCGGACAGGGCCTTCGCCACCTCCACCATCTGCTGATGGGCGATGCCCAGCTCGCGGACGGGACGGGCGGGATCGACGCTGACGCCGAGGTCGGCGAGGAGGCGCGCGGCCGCCTCCTCCGCGGCGCGGCGGTCGAGGACGCCCCAGCGGCCGGGCTCCTTGCCCAGGAAGATGTTGGCGGCCGCGGAGAGGGGCGGCACCAGGTTCAGCTCCTGGTAGATGGTCCGGATCCCGAGCTGCTGCGCGTGGCGTGGTCCCTGGATCTCGACGGCCTGGCCGTCCACGCGGATCTCTCCCGAATCCTTGGCCAGCGAGCCGCTGAGGATCTTCATGAGCGTGGACTTGCCGGCGCCGTTCTCCCCGAGCAGGACGTGCACCTCGCCCGGCGCCACCTCCAGGTCCACGTCGTCGAGGGCGACCACGCCGGGAAAGGACTTGCGGACCTTCTGCATGTGCAGCCGCGGCGGCCGCGGGTCAGGACTCACGGACCCCTTCGCGCGGGGGGGCCGTGGACGCGCGCACGACGAGGCGGGGGGAGAGGACCACGCGCCGCGGCTCCTCGCGGTCCTGGTCGACGCGCTCGAGCAGCGTGCTCAGAGCGAGCTGGCCCATCTCGATCCGCGGCTGATGGATGGTGGTGAGCGAGATGTTGCGGAGCGCGGCCAGCGACGTGTTGTCGTAGCCGACCAGCGAGACGTCGTCGGGTACCTTGAGGCCGCTCTCCTCGATGGCATTGAGGGCGCCGATGGCGGCAAGGTCGTTGGCGGCGAAGATCGCGGTCGGCCGCGGTCTCTGCGCGAGCAGCAGGAGGCAGCCGCGGTGGCCGCCTTCTTCCGTGTACGTCCCGGAGACGACGGACACGAGCTCTCCGAGACCGAGCCGCTTCATCGCCCCCTCGTATCCGCGGCGGCGGTCGGGGGCGCCGGCGCCCTCACCGCCGTCGATGTGCGCAATGCGGCGGTGCCCCAGGGAGACGCAGTGCTCGACCGCGATCTCCGCCCCCTTGCGGTCGTCGTTGGTGACGCTGTCCACGGCGGGGCCGCGCGCCTCGCGCCCCACGAGCACGATGGGGACTTCGAGGCTCGCGCGCACGATCATGTCGTCGTCGAGCACGGGGCTGCCCAGGATGATGCCGTCCGCGCGGAGCTGGAGCAGCGTCTCCATGGCGTCGGCTTCGCGCGCGGCGGCGCGGTTGCCGCTGTTGACCAGGACCTTGTATCCCGTGCGCGCCGCCTCTTCCTGGATTCCGGCCACGACGTCGGCGAAGAACGGATTGTGGAGGTCGGACACCATCACCCCGACCAGGTGCGTGCGGCGCTGGACGAGGCTGCGCGCCATGGCATTGGGCCGATAGCCCAGCTCCGCGGCCGCCTTGTTGACGGCCTGGCGGCGGCCCGGGCTCACATGGTCGGCGCCCCGCATGACGAGCGAGACGAGGGACTTCGACACGCCGGCGCGTCGCGCCACGTCGGTGATCGTCGGCTTGTCCGGCTGGACTTTGGAAGACACTGGAACGTTCCACCGAAGGACGACGCACTCTACGCCAAATACGGCCGGCTCGAAAGGCGACCGCTGGACTTGACCCACGGCCGCGCGCTCTCTATGTTCGATACTCGTGCTCATCAAGCGGGAGGGTGGAATGCGGCACCGGCTCGGAGTGGGTCTGCTCGTGATGACGCTGGCCGCAGGTGGGGCCGCGGGCGCGCGCGCCCAGGACTACAAGGTCCTGCAGCGGGCCACCCTCGGGGGCGAGGGGGGATGGGACCTCCTGGCCGTGGATGCCGCCGCCCATCGCCTGTACGTCGCCCGTGGCACGCGGGTGATGGTGATCGACGCCGACACCCTGAAGCTCGTGGGCGAGATTCCGGACACCGCGGGCGTCCATGGCGTGGCTATCGCGTCCGACCTCGGCCGCGGCTTCACGTCGAACGGCCGCACGTCCAACTCGACGATCTTCGACCTCAAGACGCTGGCCAAGGTTGGCGGGGTCAAGACGGGCGAGAACCCGGACGCCATCCTGTACGAGCCCAGGTCCCATCGCGTCCTCGCCTTCAACGCCCGGAGCAAGGACGTGACCGTGATCGACGCGAAAGCGGGCACGGTCGCGGGGACCATCGCTCTCGAAGGACAGCCCGAGCTCCCGGTGGAGGACGGCAAGGGGACCGTCTTCGTGAACCTCGAGGACAAGAGCGAGGTCGTGGCCCTCGACCCCATGGCCTTGAAGATCAAGGGGCGTTGGCCCTTGGCTCCGTGCGAGGAGCCGACCGGCCTCGCCATCGATCGCGCGCACCGGCGGCTCTTCGCGGCCTGCGCCAACAAGATGATGGCGGTGATGGACGCGGACAGCGGGAAGGTGGTCACGACCGTGCCCATCGGCCAGGGGCCGGACGGCGCGGCCTTCGATTCCGACCGCCAGCTCGCCTTCAGCCCCAACGGTCGCGACGGCACGGTGACGGTGATCCACGAGAGCGCGCCGGACAAGTTCGAGGTGGTGCAGACGGTCGAGACCGCGAAGAGCGCCCGCACCATCGACCTCGACCCGAAGAGCCACAACCTCTACCTAGTGGCCGCGCAGCTCGGGGCCGCGCCCTCGCCCACGCCGGAGCAGCCGCGGCCGCGCCCGGCCCAGGTCCCGGGCACCTTCGAGGTGCTCGTGGTCGGGCGGTAGAGCCGCGCGGTCGTGGCGG
>DASTLK010000764.1:0-1677 GCA_035715025.1 Vicinamibacteria bacterium | reverse complement strand
CGTCGTCCGTGAGGTCGTCCATCAAGAAGAAGTAGCGCCACCAGAACGCCTTCTCCTCGCGGCGGTGCCACGACAGGAGCTGGGCCAGCAGCCAGCGCGCATGCTGCCCGGGCGTACGCTCCTTCTCATCCGCGGGCACTCCGTCCACCAGGCGAGCCGAGAGGGCCTGCACGCGGGCGAGGGTCTCGGAGAGCTCCTCCGTGGCCTCGCCCGACCTGGGCAGAGGACGCGGCGGCGTCTCGCCGATCTGCGCCGCGAGCTCCAACCGCCGGCCCTCGAGCCAATCGCGCAGGAGCATGGTCGACACGACGTCGTCGTGGTTGTAACGCTCGATCTTGCGAAGGGCCGCATCGTCGTGGCCGGCCTCACCGCCCGCCTGCAGCCAGGCCTCGTAGGCGGCGATCACGGGACCGACGTCGCGCAGGCCGATCTCCCGCGTGTACCGATACAGGGGCTCGAGCCGCTTGATCGAGTAGCTCTCGACCGACGCGCGGACGCCCTGGCGGACGACGCCGTAGAGGTCGACGAGCACATCGCCGCGCAGCAGCCGGTCCACGTCGTCCTCTCGAATGCCATGGCGGCCCATGAGCCGGCCCAGCGCGGTCGGCTCGTACGGCGCGTAGTGGTAGATGTGGATCGTGGGATCCTGCGCGAGCCGGTCCATGAAGAGGTCCATCACCCCCGCGAACGCGCCCTTCTCCGCGGCGAGGGTGACCTTGCCCTCCGCGTCGCGTGCCCAGAAGGCGTGGAAGGTGGGCTTGCCGTCGGCGCCCAGACGGCCCGGCTCGAGGACGCCGAAGAGGTAGTCGACCCCGTCGTCGAGCGCGTAGGGGTCGCCCTCGATGTCGAAGAAGAGATCGCCTGGACGCGGCTCCGGCAGTGCGAGCAGGCCCCGACTGGGCTCCAGCGTTCCGTCCTTGAGACGGCTCGGATCGATCAGCTGGTAAAGGGTCCGCTCCGCATCTTCGCCCTCGACCTGGAGGCGAGCCTGGCGGTAGACGCGCTCCAGGGTCTCCGGACGGGTGTCGTCGAGGGGCGGGGCGAGCGGAAGCGTGAGGCCGGCCAGGCCGCGGCGAGTGGAGATCCCGCGCGCCTTCAGGGCCTGGCGCTGGCGCGACGCGATCCCGGCCACGAGCGAGAGGTCGTCGTCCTGGCGCCGGCGCGCGGTGCAGACCTCGTCCCAGCGGCAGACGTCGCAGTGCTCGACGGGCTCCGGGTAGGTCGCCACCGGCGGGTAGGCGGGGGCGGCTGCGGCGATCTTGTCTTCGAAGCGGCGCCGGGCGACCCGGAAGTAGGCCATGTAGTCCGCGACGCGATGACGCTCGACCGTCCGCGCGCTCCCGCCGAGGGCGACGTGCATCCACTCCGGCTCGCGCCCCTGGATCCGCGCGAGCTGATCCACGTACGAGCAGATCTGGAGGAGGGCGCTCGCCTTGGTGTGGCGCGCGAGCTTGGTGTCCACGATCTCGTAGCTCCAGGGACCGAGGGCGCTCGCCGTCTCCACGCGCGCGAGGAAGTCGGCATACCCGAGCCAGCGGCCGTCGAAGAACGTGGCCTGGTAGATGACGTCATCGCCGTGGCGGATGGCAGCCTCGGTTGCGGCGGCCGCGTGACGCAGCCGCTCGCCGCGATCCGCGATGGTCTCGTCGCGCTCGATCCGCGTGACCCGACGGCCCG
>DASTLK010000763.1:0-4139 GCA_035715025.1 Vicinamibacteria bacterium | reverse complement strand
GGAACTCGACCGTCCCGTCTTCGTCGACCCAGACCGTCTCGTAGACGATGTACACGGGGATGTGGTGCTTGAGCGCCACGTGCCGCTCCCTGCCCGAGTTCATGGCCGCCTGTATCTTCTCCGGCGTCCACTCCGGAAGGTCCTGCAGCACCCACTGCGCCATCTCGAAGGGCTTCTCGATACGCACGCAGCCATGGCTGTAGTCGCGCTCGACGCGTGCGAAGAGCGCATCCGCGGGCGTGTCGTGCAGGTAGACGTCGAACTGGTTCGGGAACATGAACTTCACTCCGCCCAGCGCGTTGTGGGCTCCTGGCCGCTGGCGGAACTGGATCTTGCCGGGCCGGCTCCAGTCCACGCCCCAGGGGTCGAGGACGCGCCCCGCGCGCACGACTTCGAGGTTGTTCCGGCCCAGGTAACCCGGGTCGCGCACGACGGCGGGGATCGTCTCGTTGCGCGCGATGTCGGGGGGGACGTTCCAGTAGGGACTGAAGACGACCGTCGTCATCTCGTCGCTGAAGATCGGCGTCGGGCTGTCCTCCTTGCCCGCCACCACACGCATCTGGAGCGCGACCTGGCCGTGGTCCACGGCGGTGAGGTGGAACGTCGGGATGTTCACCAGCACGTAGCGGTCGCCGAGGGTGTCCGGGAGCCAGCGCCATCGCTCGAGGTTGAGCTCGATCTGCCGTATCCGCTCCTCGACCGGAATGTTCAATGCGGCCCGCACCGCGCGATCCAACCGGCCATCCGGAACCAGGCCGTGACGGCGTTCGAAGTGCTTGAGCGCGTCGCGGGTCGTGGCGTCGAAAACGGGCGAGGCCGCCGGCGTCCCCGCGGGCGCAGCCGGCGCCGCCGCGGGCGCAGGCAGGTCCCCGGTCGCGATCAGGTGCGCGCGCAGGACCGCGACCTCCGGATCCGGCCGCCCGGCCCTGGGCGTCCATCCCGCGGGGAGGGCGCTCCAACCGCCCGCGGCCGCCGCCTCGCGATAGCGCGCCAGCACCTTCTTGAGCGCCGCGTACTGGGCGTGCTGGGACTCGAGCTTCTCCAGGCTCTCGCGGAGCCGACCGGACTCCAGCGCGACCTTGAGCGCCTGCACGAGATCCTCGTCACGCTGGGTCCCGAACCAATGCGCGTCGACCTGTCCGGGCGGAACGCGCCCGCGCTCGAGATGGCGGGCGAACTTGAGGAAGGTGTACGAGAGCCGCACGTCGGCGTCCACGAGCGGTTCGAGGTCTCCGCCCTTCTTGAAGAGTCCCCGGCCCGAAGAGGACTGCAACGTGTCCGCGGCGCGGAGGTCGTAGTCCGAAGGGTTGAGCCCGTCATCGGAGGCGCGCCGGATCGAATCGCGCAGGACGGCGATC
The DNA here is from genome assembly GCA_035715025.1 of Vicinamibacteria bacterium. Taxonomy (GTDB): domain Bacteria; phylum Acidobacteriota; class Vicinamibacteria; order Fen-336; family Fen-336; genus AA29. The sequence continues at coordinate 2,781 of DASTLK010000763.1, read as the reverse complement.
TCCGGGCGCGGGCGCCCGTCCATGAGCCAGAGCGGATGGCCGCCGGTCGTCTCGTACAGACGGCGCACCGCGCTCCACGTCTCCGGCGCCGTCGCATCACGGACGACAGGCACCGGCGGGGATCCGGACAGGCGCGCTCTCAGGATCTGCGACGCCCGATCCACGGGAGCGGGACTCCCCTTGGGGCCGGAGGCGCCTTCAGAGCCTCCCTGACGAGGGCTGCGGGCGCAGGCGGCGGCGAGAACCACCGCCGCCGCGAGCATCAGACGGAATGAGGACCGGGGCATCGGGGGACTTCCTCCCTGTCAAATCGGCGTGTATGAATGGGACTGGAAATGCGAAACAGCGGGTACTCGCCATGCCTTGCCTAGTGCAACGGCCGTGCCATTTCCGGTTCAAACCTCCCGGGCCCGGGTGGCGTCTCAGTGGTTGGCGTGGAACTCACGGCGGCGTACGAGCTTGCAGCCACTCAACGCGATGAGGTCAGAGCCATAACGGACGCGGCGCCCGACCGGCGGGCCGAGGAGCGAGCGCTGGTGGCCCGCGCCCAGGCGGGAGACCTCGAAGCCTTCGAGGTCCTCTACCGGGCGAACGTCGGCCGCGTCTACGCGCTGTGCTACCGCCTGGCGGGGGACGCCTCCCTCGCCGAGGAGCTGGCGCAGGACGTCTTCGTCCGGGCCTGGCAGAGACTCGGGTCGTTCCGCGGGGACAGCGCACTGTCGTCCTGGCTGCATCCGTTGACCGTGAACGTGGCCCTCTCGGAACGACGATCGCGGCGCCGGCGCACGTCGCGCGTGATGAGCACGGACGACCCGGCCGCCTTCGAGCGGCCGGAGACGAAGAAGGCGGGTCCGGAGGCCGCAGTCGATATCGATCGCGCTCTCGAGACCCTGCCCCCGGGCGCGCGGGCCGTGTTCGTGCTGCACGACGTCGAAGGGTACAAGCACGAGGAGATCGGGAAGATGACGGGAGTGGCCACGGGGACGTCCAAGGCGCAGCTCCACCGGGCCCGGCGGCTGCTCAGGGAGGCACTCGACCGATGAAGTGCGAAGAAATCCGAGCGCGGCTCGACGAATACGTGGACGGTGATCTCACGGAGGCGGAGTTCCAGGAGGTCGAGCTGCACGTGGGCGGCTGCCCCCGGTGCGGCCAGGAGGAGCGGCAGCTGCGTGCGTTCATCGCGGAGGCGGCGGCGCTGCCCGAGGGGATCCAGCCTCCCGCGGATCTCTGGCCCGAAGTCGCGGCCCGTCTCCGCGGACCGGAAGGGATGCGGCTCGTCCCGCCCTCGGGCCTGGCGCGCTGGATCGGTCCGATGAGCGTCGCCGCCGCGGCCGCGGTCGTGATCGCGCTCTCCGCCGGATGGTGGACGTGGAGGCGGGCGCCGGGCGTGGTCCCCGGCGGTCTCCAGGGAACCGTCCGGCCGATCGCGGCGGGCTCGCTCCCGACGGAGCTTCTCGACAGCGAGCGCGAGTACGCCCGCGCCACCGCGGACCTCATGGCCGCGATCGAGGGCCAGAAGGAGACGCTGGCCCCGGAGACGCGCGCGGTGCTGGACGCGAACCTCAAGACGATCGACGAGGCCCTGGCCCAGGTGCGGGCGGCGCTGCGCAAGGACCCCGGTAACAGCCAGCTCGCGCACCTGCTCACGTCGACCCATCAGAAGAAGGTGGACGCCCTCCAGCGCGTCGTCCGCCTGAATCGAACCTAGGAGATGAAGATGCCGAGAAAGACGCTCCTGTCCCTCTGTCTGGCCGCGGCCGTGGGCCTCCAGCCCTCTCCGGCGGCCGCCGAGCAGAAGGTGGAGGCACGCCGCAGCGCCGCCGCGGACGCGCTGGTCGAGATCGAGAACCCCGCGGGGTCGATCCGCGTGATCGGATGGGAGCGCGGCGAAGTCATGGTGACCGGGGATCTCGGCGCCGGGGCTTCGGGCCTCGACTTCACGGGCTCCGGAAGCCGCATCCGCGTGGGCGTGGACACCGAGCGCAACCCGCACGGCGTCGTCTCCTCGCTCGAGGTCCACGTGCCGGCCAGGAGCCGCCTCCAGATCGAGAGCTTCGCCGGCTCCATCACCGTCGAGGGCGTCAGCGGTACGGTGAGCGCGGAGACGGTCAACGGGAGCATCACGGTGAGCGGCCAGGCGCGCGAGATCGCGGCCGAGAGCGTCAACGGGGCGGTGCAGGTGTCGGGCGCGAGCACGCACACCAAGGCGGAATCCGTGAACGGCAGCGTCGTGGTGCGGGGGGCGAGCGGCGACCTGGAGGCCTCCACCGTCAACGGCCGCCTCGAGGTCAGCGGCGGGTCCTTCGAGCGCGCGCATCTGGAGACGGTGTCGGGATCCCTGTCGTTCGAAGGCGGCCTGGCCTCCGGCGCCACTTTCGAATCGGAGACGGTCAGCGGCTCGGTCACCCTGGCCCTGCCCGCCAACGTGGCCGCGGACTTCTCGATCTCGACGTTCAGCGGTTCGGTGGAGAACGCTTTCGGCCCCACCGCGAAGCCGGTGAGCCACTACACGTCGGAGAAGGAGCTGGAGTTCTCCACCGGCGGCGGCGGGGCCAGGGTCTCCATCCACACGCTCAGCGGGTCGATCACGCTGCGGAAGCGCTGAGAGGACTCGCGCCGATCGCGCTATCCGTCATCGTCCCTTCTCGGCGCACGGAGGGAGCCAGCCGTGGGCGGCAAGCCAATCGCCGATCGTGGCCGCCGCCGTCTGGTGGCCGGTGGCGTTCCAGTGGCCGTCGTATTCGTAGTACGGGCTGCGCAGCGGGTTGTCCACCTTGCGCA
>DASTLK010000762.1:0-13609 GCA_035715025.1 Vicinamibacteria bacterium | reverse complement strand
GCGGCGTCGCGGGCGCCCTGAGGAGCTCGAAGATGTCCCTCCGCGCCGCCGTGGTCGCCGCCTCTGTGTGGGCGTCGGCCTCCACCCTCCAGGCGCAGCCCGCGGGCCGCCTGGCCTTGCACGAGGGCTGGAGCCTGGAGTCCTCGGAGAAGGCCTCCACCGGCGGCGAGGTCCTCTCGCAGCCCGGCTTCGCGGCCGAGGGCTGGTACGCGATCACGGTGCCGAACACGGTCGTGGGCGCGCTCGTGGAGAACGGCACCTACCCCGATCCGTTCTTCGGGATGAACCTCCGGTCGCTGCCGGGGATGACCTACCCGGTCGCCAAGAATTTCTCGCTCCTGCCGATGTCGCCCGAGAGCCCGTTCGCGCGCTCGTGGTGGTATCGCAAGGAGTTCGACCTGCCGACGTCGCTCGGAGGCCGCGCGGCCTTCCTGCATCTCGACGGGATCAACTATCGGGCCAACGTGTGGTTCAACGGGCAGCGGCTCGCGGACGCGCGCGAAGCCGCGGGCGCCTTCCGCCGCTACGACCTCGACGTGACCCGCTGGGCCCGGCCGGGCGCGCGCAACGCCATCGCGGTCGAAGTGTTCGCCCCCGAGCCGACCGATCTCGCCGTCACCTGGGTGGACTGGAGCCCCATGCCGCCGGACAAGAACATGGGCCTCTGGAGCGACGTCTACCTGACGGACAGCGGGGCCATCGCCTTGCGCAACGCGCACGTCCTCACCAAGCTCGACCTCCCGTCGCTCGACGTGGCCCACCTGACCGTCACCACGGAAGCCTTGAACACGACCGACCGTTCGGTGCGCGGCACCGTGCGCGGCGCGATCGGCGACGTCCGCTTCGCGCAGGAGATCGGCTTGGGTCCGCGCGAGAGGAAGGTCGTGCGCTTCACGCCGGAGACGACTCCCGCCCTCGACGTCCGCCGCCCGCGGCTCTGGTGGCCGTACCGGATGGGAGAGCCGAGCCTCTACACCCTGGCCCTGGAGGCGGAGGCGGACGTCGGCGGCGTCTCCGACCGCCAGCAGGTCCGCTTCGGCATCCGCGAGGTCACGTCCGAGCTCACGGACAAGGGCCATCGCCTCTTCCGCGTGAACGGCCGGCCCATCCTGATCCGCGGCGGGGGCTGGGCCTCGGACATGATGCTGCGGCGATCGAGCGAGCGGATGCGCGCGGAGATGCGCTACGTGCGCGAGATGGGGCTCAACACCGTCCGCTCCGAGGGCAAGTTCGAGAGCGACGAGTTCTTCGACCTCGCGGACGAGCAGGGCATCCTGGTGATGATCGGCTGGTGCTGCTGCGACCAATGGGAGAAGTGGGACAAGTGGGACGCGGAGGACCGTCGCGTCGCGGTGGCGTCCCTCGTGGACCAGACGCGCCGGCTCCGCAACCATCCGAGCGTCTTCGTGTGGCTCAACGGCAGCGACGGGCCGCCGCCTCCCGCGATCGAGAAGTCCTATCTGGACGAGCTCGAGCGCGTCGAGTGGGCGGCCCCCGTGCTCTCGAACGCGGCGGACAAGCCTGGCGTGGGCGGGCCTTCGGGCGTGAAGATGCGCGGGCCCTACGAGTACGTGCCCCCGTCGTACTGGCTGCTCGACGCGAAGAACGGGGGCGCCTTCGGCTTCGACACCGAGGTCAGCCCGGGCGCGGCCGTGCCCCCCATCGAGAGCCTGAAGGAGATGCTGCCCGCCGAGCACCTCTGGCCGATGGACGCCTTCTGGATGTTTCATGCCGGGGGCCAGGAGTTCGCGACGCTCAAGCTCTTCACGAGCGCGCTCGAGGGACGCTACGGGAAGGCGACCAGCGCGGAAGACTACGCGCGCAAGGCCCAGGCCCTCACCTACGAAGGCCAGCGCGCGATGTTCGAGGCCTTCGGGCGCAACAAGTACACGGCCACGGGCGTCATCCAGTGGATGCTCAACAACGCCTGGCCCTCGATGATCTGGCACCTGTACGACTACTACCTGCGGCCGGGCGGCGGCTACTACGGGACGAAGAAGGCCGGCGAGCCGGTCCACGTCCAGTACTCCTACGACGACCGGTCGGTCGTGATCGTCAACGACCGACCGGAAGGAGTGAAGGGCCTGAAGGTGATGGCACGAGTGCTGGGCCTCGACCTCGGCCCTTCGTTCTCACGCGAGGCCGTGGTCGACGTTCCCGCCGACGGCGTGGTCCGTGCGTTCGAGATCCCGGTCCCTGCGACCATCTCTCCCACGTACTTCGTCCGCCTCGACCTCAGGGACGCGGGGGGCGCGCTGGTGAGCACGAACACGTACTGGCTGGCCACGCGGGACGACGTCCTGGACTGGGCCAAGACCAAGTGGTTCTACACGCCGGTCACGCAGCACGCCGATCTGACCGCGCTGTCCCGATTGCCCGCCACCACTCTCGCCCTCGAACGCGTGGGCGATCCCGCCTCGTCCGGCGCCCTTCGCGTGCGCGTCTCCAACACCGGCGCCGCGCTCGCCTTCCAGGTGCGCCTCAAGCTGACCGACGGGGCGGGCGGGCGCGAGCCCCTGCCCGTCTTCTGGGACGACAACTACCTGGCCTTGCTGCCCGGCGAGTCGCGCGAGCTCGCGGTGTCGTATCCGGCGGGCGGGACGAGCACGCCCGTGATCGAGGCCGAAGCCTGGAACGCGCCCGCCGTCCGGCGCTGAGGCCTGTCTACTCTCTCCCCACGGCGCGCGCCGAGAGCTCCATGGACAGTGTCTGGCCGGAGACGAGGGTGGCGCGTCCACTGCCCGCGCGCAGGCCGCGCAGGCGCTCGCCGTGGCGCTCCCACCATTCGCGCGCCCGCGCTTCGCCCCACTCGTCCACGCCCACGCACATCGCGAGGTGCGTGGACAGCGCGTCCGCGGTGGGCGGCCGCCGTGCAGGGTCCTTCTCCAGACAGGAGAGGATGACGGACTCGAGGTCCAGGGGCAGCGGCTGTCCCAGGCGCGTGGAGGGCGCGACCGGCGGCGTGCGCAGGTGGTGGCTGCAGACTTCCATGAGGGTCGCGCCCTCGAACACGTGCCCGCCCGCGAGCAGGTAGTACCCGACCGCGCCCAGCGCGTACAGGTCGCTGCGGCCGTCGACGGTCTCCGGATCGGTGATCGCTTCCGGCGCCAGGTACATCGGCGTGCCCGTGATGTCGTTGGCCTGCGTGAGCGCCGTGGTGGAGGATCTCTCCAGGTCCTTGGCCAGCCCGAAGTCGACCACCTTGGCGATGTCGGGGACGCCGCCACGCTGGCACAGGATGATGTTCGCGGGCTTGACGTCACGGTGCACGAGGCCCACGCCGTGCGCCTCCGCCAGCGAGCCCGCCACCTGCCGCAGGATGTTCACGACGCGGCCGGGGTCCTGGGGGCCGAACTCGCGCACGAGCGTTTCGAGGTCGATCCCCTCCAGGTACTCCATCGCGTAGTAGAAGACGCCGTCCGGAGTGCGCCCGTAGTCGAACACGGACACCGTGTTCGGGTGGCTGAGCTGCGCGGTGAGCTGCACCTCGCGCTCGAAGCGGGCCAGGCTCTGCGCGCCCGCCTTGTCCGGGCGCAGGAGCTTGATCGCGGTGGGACGGCGCAGCATGGCGTGCTCGGCGCGATAGACCACGCCCATGCCGCCCTCGCCCAGCTTTTCCTGCAGCGTGTACTGGCCGAGGTGGCGGGCCTCGCGCACCTGGCGGCGCAGGCCGTGGATGACGTTGGAGGTGACGGCGGCGATGGCGATGGACAGGACCACCCAGGTGGCGCGGTGGACGACGACGGGGAGGGTGGCCGGCGTGGCGCGCGCCGCCTGGTCGAGCCACATGGCGGCGGCCACCGGCACCGCGGCCAGGAGGCCGATGACCAGCGTCCGTAGCGGAGGGCTCGGCACGAACACGGCACGCCCGATCTGGACGTGGGTCAGGACGAGCAGGATCGCCCATTCCAAGCCCGGAATCGCGCCCGGCCAGAGCAGGAGGGGGAGGGCGACGGCGGTGGTGGACACGATCGGGAAGGCGGCGTCGACGAAGTTCAGCACCGGGCGCGAGAGGCGCCCGCGCCGGCACCCGAGCCACATGGCGAGATAGAGCACGTCGGTGGCGATCGGGACCGCGATCGCCCCGCGCATGGCCGTCGACCGCACGGCGACGAAGATGCCGAGGGCCAGGCCGAGCAAGAACGCTACCCTGCCCAGGAAGGCCAGGCGGTCCTGGAGGAAGGCGCGGTCCTCTTCAGTCGCCACTGCGCTCCTAGGGCGCGGCCGTCGCCGCCGCGGAAATCTCGAAGCCGATGAAGCGCAGCTCGCCCTCGCGCTCCACGTGCAGCACGACGGGCTCGCCGACGGAGAGCTTGGCCAGCAGTCCGCGCAGGGACTCCACGCTGGTCACCGACTGCTGGTTGAGCGTGTAGATGACGTCCCCAGGGCGAAGCGGGTCCTGCACGGACCCGCTGTCGGGCGCGGCCGCCGCCACCACCACCCCGGCCTGGGCGCGCAACGGCCCCAGCATGCGGAGGAGGGCGTCGTCGAGATCGAGGCCCAGGATGCCCAGCCGCGCGATGACGTTTCGCTCCGGCGTCACGAGGTCGGCGAGGCGCGCGGGATCGGAGGGCCGCTCCACTACCGCCACCGGGACCTTCCGCCTCTCCGTCCCCCGCAGCAACTCGATGATCACGGTGTCGCCCACCGTGTGCGGGTAGAGGTTGACGAGGAACTGCCGCGCGTTCTCCGTCACCTTGCCGTCGAGGCTGAGCACGATGTCGCCGACACGCAATCCCGCGCGCGCTCCCGGGCCGTCGGGATGGACGTCGGCCAGCACCACGCCCCAGGCCTGGCCGAGGCCGAGACCCGCGGCCAGCGTGGGAGTGATGGTCTGGGCGACGATTCCGATCTCGCCCCGGCGCACGCGTCCCGCCTTCCGGAGCTGATCGACGACCGTGCGCACGATGTTGCTGGGCGCCGCGAAGCCGATGCCTTCGCTGCCTCCGGACTGGGTCAGGATGAAGGAGTTGATGCCCACCACCTGCCCTTCCGCATCCAGGAGGGGGCCCCCGCTGTTGCCGGGGTTGATGGGCGCGTCCGTCTGGATGTAGACCATGCGGTCGTCGGGCTTCACCTGGCGCGCCACCGCGCTCACCACGCCGAGGGTCACCGAGCCTTCCAGACCCATCGGGCTGCCGAGCGCGATGACGATCTGACCCTGCCTGAGCGCCTCGGAGTCGCCGAGGGACAGGAAGGGGAGACCGGTCTCCACGACCTTGAGCAGGGCGAGATCGCTCTCGTGATCGAGGCCGACCACCTGCGCCCCGAGGGCGCGGCCGGGCGGCTTGAGGATGGACCGGGGCGCGGCAGGCTCGGGGCCGGGCGGCGCCAGCACCACCTGCACCCGCCGCGCTCCCTCCACCACGTGCGCGTTGGTCACGATGTAGCCGTCCGCGCTCACGAGCACGCCGGATCCGGTCGCGTGCTGCGTCGCCAGCAGCGCGCCGGGCGCGGCCGTCTCCGCGGGCAGGTACGCGGTCGTGAGCACTTGCACCACGGCGGGACGCACGCGGGCCACCAGCCGCTCGATGGTGCCACTGAGCCGGATGAGGTCGGGCGCGGCCGGCGCTTCGACGGGGGCCGGCAGCGTCCGCCGCGTGGTGGCCTGCGCGTGGGCGGGCGGAGGCGTAGCGACCCCGTGCACGAGTGCTCCCGCGGCCGCGAGAGGGATCAGTCCCCGGGTCCATTTCCTTTTCGGCCGAGAGTTCGAGGTCACAGGCCGATGATGGTACACGCGGCCCGCCTATCTGTCGGCCCGCCCCTGGCTGTCCCCGGCATCGGCCGGTATCGCCCGGCGGAGCGCCGCGCGTGCGAGCAAGCGGGTGGAGTCGAGCGTCGGCAGCGGCGAGTTCGCGTCGCTCATGATCAGCGGGATCTCGGTGCAGCCGAGCACCACGGCGTCGCACCTCTCGTCCTTCATTCGTTCGATGACCCGCTGGAAGTAGGCGACCGCCTCCGGCTTGAACACGCCGTAGACGAGCTCTTCCATGATGATGCGATTGATCTCTTCGCGTTCGACCGTGTCCGGGCGCCGATACTCCAGGCCGCGCGCGGCCAGCTTTTCTGGATAGACCTCGCTCTCGACGAGATAGCGCGTCCCCGTCAGGGCGAGGCGCCGAGATCCGCGCGCGACGGCCTCGGCCGCGACGACCTCCGCGATGTGCAGCCACGGCCGCGGCGAGCGCGATTCGAAGTAGGGAAGCGCCTGATGGACGGTGTTGTCGGGGCAGATCAGGAAATCGGCACCGGCCTTCGCGAGCTTGTTCGCGGAGGAGAGCATCAACTCGCCCACGCCCGGCCAGTCGCCGCGGTAGATGCATTTCATGTACTCGGCGAGCGGGTACGTGTGCATCGAGACCTCGGGATGGTCGTGCGCGCCCAGAAACTGCGCGCCTTCCACGCAGATGGTCCGATAGCAGAGAGCCGCACCCTCGGCGGAGCAGGCCACGATGCCGATGTGCTGAGGCATGGATCGCGTCACGGCAAACTCACTCGACGAGCCTGTAGGCGAGCTCCATGAAGATCATCAGGCCGTCGGCGGTGAGACCGGCCATGGCAGCGCCGGCGAATCGGAGCCCGGAGCGACGGGCCGACTGATCGAGGGTGGCGATCCGCACGACCATCGTATGGCCCCATACGTCGCCGATACGCTGACGCTTGGGAGACTCCGACATCTTCTGGAAGGCCACGAGGCCGAAGAAGAGTGAATCGACGAGGTAGGCGACGCTCCTCTTGAGCGCCCCCGCCAGGCTCGAAGGGCCACCCTTCTCGTCGATCACGACGATTCCGCACAGTCGTTTGCCGAGCGTGCTGCCGTGCAGCCCTTCGCACAGCACGTGCATGGCAGTGCCACCGAGCCCGGCCGCGACCAGGCCAAGCAATGTGGTCTCTGAGATCCTGGCCAGCGCGACGCTCGGCGACGCTCCCCGGACCGCTGCTCCTATCATGACGAGGGTGGCCGCCAGGGCTCCCGTCACTGCGGCGACGAGGGTGTGAACGAGAAGGTCTATTCCCCGCGCGAGAACGCGCTTCCAGAAGCCAACGCCCTCCGACTCTGGCCCGTACCTGGGCCATACCTTGCCGACCTCCCTGAGGCACTGGTTCAGCAGCTCGGCCACGTCCGCGGGGACCCTTCTGCCCTCGCGCGCGCGGAACTGCCCAATCGCCTCGCCGACCTCGCCGAGCCATTCCGACGAGGTGGTGTACGCGGCGAACACACGCTCCTCCAGTTCGGTTGCGGACTCCGTCAACCCGGCTTCGCGTGCAAGCCTGATCGCGTGCCTCAGTAACGGACTGAATTCGGCCACGTGCGCCGTGTCGTTCTCCTGGACCATCACTCGGTGAAGCGGATGGTCACCGGAAGCCAGAAGTGGGCGGAGGGTGGTGGGGAGAAGGTGTCTCGCTTCACGAGATCCGCAAAACACTTCGTCAGCTTCGACTCAGGCCGGACCATGACGGCCAGCACCTGCCCACGCGCCCCAAGCTCGATCGCCGCGGTGAGGTCCGCCTTCATGATCTGACCTGTGCGCTGCGAGCACTTCGTCATATGCACCGAGTACTTGCCGAAGAACTCCTTGACGAACAGGACAGTGAAGTACTGCTCTCCGGCGCCTCCGCCGATGGTCTGCTCCGCCTCCTTCCAGCGGGCGTCGAAGTCCTTCTTCTCGGCCGCACCGGCAGGGACGCTCAACAGGCACAGCAGCACTGCGATCCGCGTCCGCTTCATTCTTGTGCTCGCTTCTTCCATTGCCAGAGGCCGGCCGTCACGCTCACTGGTAGCCGGTGTCCCATCTGGCGCGCGAGCATGCACAACTGACCACGATGGTGGGCCTCGTGGGCCACGAAGTAGTTGAGAAAGTGCACGAGATCGGTCGGGAAGTTCTGCCAGGCCGCCCGAGGAACGACGCCGCCTTGCGCAATGCCGAGTTGGAGGAGTTTGATCATGCCGTCGCTACTGCGCGGCAGCGCGCGCAACAGCTCCGACGCGCCAACGCGCCGCCGATCGACGATCCGAGGCACCGCGATACCATGCCGCGCGCCCATCATCTTGATCCACATGCATCGGGCATTGTGGATGTGGGCCGCGATCATCCGCACCGTCCGGCGTGGAACGCCGGGAACGGCTTTCGACCACATCGCGGGCGGCAGGTTCTCGATGAGAAACATCGTCACGCGATTGTTCGTTCGCCAGGCGGCGATCACAGAACGACCGATCTCGAGATCTTTTGGCACAACGTTCACGTCATCCAGGGAATCATGCCGACGAGTCTCGTTCGTCGTCGTACCAGTCATCGTGAGGCGACCACTGGGCGCACCGAAGGCATTGGGTTTCTGCCCACTTTCGTCCGCACCCAGGGCACACTCCCCTCGTATCGAACGTGTTCCAGATATGGAGGCAAACGCACATCCAGAGGTCGTTTCGGCCTGGCTCCCAGGCACAACGTGGGCAGCGAATGCGGCTACGCCTTTGGCGATGATCCGGAATCTCGGTCGTTCCGGGAACTCGCACACGGTCGGGATCGCCCTTCAGCAGGAGCAGGGAGCCGTCGGTCAACGTCCGCGCTCAGCTGATTCCATTGCTTTCGCGATGCTCTCCCAGGATAACTTCGCCCTCGCGCGGACGCTATCATGCGGGTCAGGGCCAGGGATGAAGATTCTTGTCATCGGCGGGACCGGATTCATCGGACCGCACGTCGTCCGGGGCCTGGTGGCGGGCGGCCATCAGGTCGCGGTGTTCCATCGCGGCGCGCACGCCGTTCAACTCCCTGAAGGTGTCGAGGACATCCAGGGCGATCGGCGTGAGCTCGATGCGCACCGAGCCGTCTTCGACGCCTTCGCGCCCGAGGTCGTCCTCGACGTCATCTTGAGCTCGGGCCGACAGGCGGCGGCGCTGATGGACCTCTTCCGCGGGCGGGCGCGCCGAGTGGTCGCGGTCAGCAGCATGGACGTCTATCGCGCGTGTGGCGTCCTCCACGGATCGGAGCCGGGCGGCCTGGAGCCGCTTCCGCTCACGGAGGAGTCGCCGGTGAGGACGGTGCTGCGCACGTATCCGCCCGCGAGAATCAAGGTCTTGCAGTCCGTCTTCGGCTGGCTCGACGACGAGTACGACAAGATCCCCGTCGAGGAGGCCGTGCTCGGCGATCCCCACTTTTCCGGCACCGTGGTCCGCCTGCCCATGGTGTACGGGCCCGGCGATCCGCTGCACCGCTTCTTTCCGCTGCTCAAGCGCATCGACGACGGGCGGCCCGCGATCCTGTTCGCGGACGACATCGCCGAGTGGCGAGGGTCGAAGGGCTACGTCGAGAACGTGGGGGCGGCGATCGCGCTGGCCGCCGCCAGCGAGAAGGCCGCCGGCCGCGTCTACAACGTGGCCGAGCCCGACGCCCCCACGGAGCGGGAATGGGCGGAGCGCGTCGCCGCGGCCACGAGTTGGCGGGGCCGCTTCGTGACCCTTCCGCGAGAGAGAACGCCCAAGCATTTGATCCTTCCCGGCAATATGCGACAGCACTGGGTGGCCAGCTCGAAGCGCATTCGGGAGGAGCTCGGATACCGCGAGCCCGTGGTCCTGGAAGAGGCGCTGCGAAGGACGATCGGATGGGAGCGCACTCATCCGCCCCCGATCGACCCGGGAGAGTTCGACTACGCGGCGGAGGATGCAGCGCTCTCGGCGTGATGCCCAAGAAAGGTTGGACCCGAGGCCGCCGGGGAGCGTAGTAAACTCCGGGTTCGTTCCTTCGAGTCTCGCGTCCATGTCCTCTCTGGCTGCTTTCCACCCCGCCGTGCAGCGCTGGTTCACCGAGCGCCTGGGCGAGCCGACGGCGCCCCAGCGCGAGGGCTGGCCCCTCATACGGGAGGGGCGCAACGTCCTGATCGCGGCCCCCACGGGATCGGGCAAGACCCTGGCCGCCTTCCTCTCCGCGATCGACTCGCTCCTGCAAAAAGGAAGCGACCTGACGGACGAGACGAGCGTCCTCTACGTCTCACCGCTGCGCGCCCTGTCCAACGACGTCCAGAAGAACCTGCAGGGACCGCTGGCCGAGATCCGGGCCGCCGACGAAAGCCTGCCCGAGGTGCGCGTACAGGTGCGCACGGGAGACACGCCATCCGGCCAGCGTACCGCGATGGCCAAGCGGCCGCCGCACATCCTGGTCACGACGCCGGAGTCGCTGTACCTCCTCCTGACCAGCGACAGTGGGCGCCGGATGCTGGCCACCGTGCGCACGGTGATCGTGGACGAGATCCACGCCCTGGTGCGGGACAAGCGCGGGTCGCACCTGGCCCTGTCGCTGGAGCGATTGGAGGCCCTGACCGGACATCCCTTGCAGCGCGTCGGGCTCTCCGCGACCCAGAAGCCGCTGGAAGACGTGGCGCGATTCCTGGCCGGCACCGGACGCACGTGCGACCTCGTCGACGCGGGCACGTTCCGCGACCTCGACCTCGGCATCGAGGTTCCGCCCTCGCCGCTGGCCACGGTGTGCTCGCACGAGCAATGGGCCGAGATCTACGAGCGGATCGCGGAGCTGGTGCGCGGCCATCGCACCACGCTCGTCTTCGTGAACACGCGCAAGATGGCGGAGCGCATCGCCGCCCAGCTCTCCAAGCTGCTGGGCGACGACGCGGTGGCCAGCCACCATGGCAGCCTCTCGCGCGAGCGTCGTCTCGACGCGGAAGAGCGGCTCAAGGCCGGGCGCCTGCGCGCGATCGTGGCCACGGCCTCCCTCGAGCTCGGCATCGACATCGGGGACGTGGACCTCGTGATCCAGGTCGGCGCCACCCGGTCCATCGCGACCTTCCTCCAGCGCGTCGGGCGCTCCGGTCACGCGCTCCGCAAGATCCCGAAGGGCCGGCTGTTTCCGCTCACGCTCGACGAGCTCGTGGAAGCGGCGGCGCTGCTGCGAGGCGTGGGGAAGGGCATCCTCGACCGGACGCCCGCGGCGCCGGCCGCCCTCGACATCCTCGCCCAACAGGTGGTGGCGGCCTGCGTGCCCCACGAGTGGCCGGAAGAGCGGATCCTCGAGATCGCGCGCAAGGCCTGGCCGTATCGCAACCTTACTAAAGAAGACCTGGACCAGGTCGTGGCCGTTCACAGCCAGGGCCGGCGCGCGCTCCTCCATCGCGACGGGGTCGGGGGCCGGCTCCTGGCCACCAAACGCGCACGCATGGCCGCGCTCCTATCCGGGGGCGCGATCCCCGACACCGCGGACTACCAGGTCCGGCAGGAGCCGGAAGGGACGCTGGTGGGGACGGTCAACGAGGACTGGGCGATCGAATCCAACGGGGGCGACATCTTCCAGCTCGGCAACACGTCGTGGCGGATCCTGCGCGTGGAGACGGGAGTCGTGCGCGTGGCCGACGCCAAGGGCCAGCCACCGACGCTGCCGTTCTGGCTCGGCGAGGCGCCCGGCCGCACGCGCGAGCTGGCGGCGGAGATCGCGACCCTGCGCGAGGAGGCGGGCGGCCAGGACTCGCCCGCGGCATTCCTCCAGGCCGCCTGCGGTTCGGCCCTGCCGGAAGGGGCGGCGCTCCAGGTCGCGGAGTACGTGGAGGCGGGACGCAAGGCCCTGGGCACCGTCCCCACGCAGCAGCGGGTCGTGCTGGAGCGCTTCTTCGACGAGAGCGGCGGCATGCAGCTCGTCCTGCACGCGCCCTTCGGGTCCAAGATCAACCGCGCCTGGGGACTGGCCCTGCGCAAGAAGTTCTGCGTGGGCTTCGGCTTCGAGCTGCAGGCGGCGGCGAACGAGGAAGCCATCGTGCTCTCCCTGGGCCCGCAGCACAGCTTCGAGCTGGGCGAGGTCTTCGACTACCTGCAGCCGGCCACGGCCCGCGAGACCCTGATCCAGGCGCTCCTGCCCGCGCCGATGTTCGAGACGCGCTGGCGCTGGAACGCGCAGCGCTCGCTCATGCTGGAGCGCTCGCGCAACGGCAAGAAGGTCCCGGCCGCGCTCCTGCGCATGCGCGCGGACGACCTGCTCGCGGGCGCGTTCCCGCAGGTCCTGGCCTGCCCGGAGACGCTGCCGGGGGGACCGATCGAAGTGCCGATGGATCACCCGATCGTGCGCCAGACCGTCGAGGATTGCCTCACCGAAGCGATGGACGTGGACGGGTTCCTCGAGGTCATCGAGGCCCTGCAGGACGGCCGCATCGAGCGCCGGGCCGTCGACACCGTCGAGCCGTCGGCCTTCGCGCGCGGCATTCTCTCCGCCCAGCCCTACACGTTCCTGGACGACGCGCCCCTCGAGGAGCGGCGCACCCAGGCCGTGATGGCGCGACGCACGCTCGACGCGAAGACCGCGGACACCCTCGGCGCCCTGGATCCGGACGCCATCGCGCGCGTGCGCGAGGAAGCCTGGCCGCAGCCCGCGAACGCGGAAGAGGTGCACGAGGCCCTCCTCTGGATGGGCTACGTGACGGTCGAAGAAGGGCAGGCCTGGTCGGAGTGGCTCGACGCCCTCGCCGTGGAGGGCCGCGTCGCCCGCGAAGGCGACCGATGGTTCGCGACGGAGGCGACACGCGAGCCGAAGGCCGTTCTCAGGGGCCGGATGGAAGCGCTGGGCCCGATCTTCAGCGACGACCCGCTGCTCGTGCACCTCGAAGCCGCAGGCGTCGTGCTGCGCGTGCGCATCGACGGGCGTCCGGCCTGGTGCGACCGCCGCCTCCTCGCGCGCATTCATCGCTACACGCTCGACCGGCTGCGCAAGGAGATCGAGCCGGTCACCGCGGCCCAGTTCCTGCACTTCCTGGCCGGCTGGCAGCACGTCGATCCCGCCCACAAGCTCGAGGGACCGCGCGGAGTGGCCGCCGTCGTGGAGCAGCTCGCGGGGTTCGAGGCCCTCGCCCCCGCCTGGGAAGGCAGCATCCTCCCCGCGCGCGTGCGCGGTTACAAGCGCGAGTGGCTCGATCAGCTCACCCTCTCGGGCGAGGTCACCTGGGGACGCCTGTGGGGCGCGGGCCTGGCCGTGCCCCGGCGCACGCCGATCAGCCTCGTCCTGCGCCAGGACCTCGAGGCCTGGGCCGCGCTGGCCGCCACCACCGTCCGCCCGGAGCTGCGCGAGGAGGCGCGTGCCGTCCACGAGGCGCTGTCCACGCGGGGGGCGATGTTCGCGCAGGAGCTCGTGCGGGCGGCGCGCCTGCCCGCGGTCTCGGTCGAGATCGCGCTGGCCGAGCTGGTCGCGCTGGGCCGCGCCACCTGTGATTCCTACGGCGGACTGCGCTGGCTCCTCGTGTCCGCCTCGCGTCGCCGCGCGTCGAACCTGAGCGCGGGCCGCTGGAGCGTCCTCCGGGTGGAACCGGACGCGGACGCGAGCCCGGCGGAGTTCGTGGCCCGGCAGCTCCTGCGCCGCACGGGCGTCGTCTTCCGGAAGACGGTGGTCCGCGAGCGCCTGCCCGTGCCCTGGCGCGACGTCGTGCGCGCCTGCCGCCAGATGGAAGCGCGCGGCGACATCCGCGGCGGCCGCTTCGTGGCCGGCTTCGATGGCGAACAGTACGCCCTTCCGGACGCGGTCACGCAGCTCCGAGCCGTACGCCGGCGGGGTCTCGTCCCTCCGCCCACCCACCTGGCCATCCGGCCGGGCGATCCGCTCGACCTTCCCCTGACTCCCGCGCCTCC
>DASTLK010000761.1:0-2648 GCA_035715025.1 Vicinamibacteria bacterium | reverse complement strand
CCGCCTCTCCGCGCGCTACGACGTCTTCCGCAACGTCGACCGCGACCACACGGCCGAGCCCGACGACGACGACGGGCAGGCCTGGACGGCGGCGGTGCTCTGGTCGCCCATCGATCGTCTGCGGCTCGCCGTCGAGGGCGTGCGCATCACGGGCCGGCGGGCGGCGTCGGCCGCGCCGGCCACCGGTGGCCGGCGCCTTCAAGGCGAGATGCGGGTGAGGTTCTGAGCGGCTCAGCCGCGAGAGGTGCGCTTCCATGCGCGGAAGGCGGCACGGAGCGTCTCGCGCGCCTCCGGCGAGAGCTCCTCGGGGCTCAACCGGCCGGCCAGCCGCAGCGTTTGACGCATCTGATCGAGATACCGCTCGCAGCCGGGGCACTCCGCCAGGTGGTCCTCGAACCGCCGGCGCGCCGCCGCTCCGAGCGCTCCTTCCAGATAGGCCGTCACCAGCTCGACCAGCTCTTCGCAGCTCATCCGCCTCCGTCGCTCATCACCGGTTGATGCGGAAATAGTCTTCGAGCGCGCGACGGACGCGCGAGCGGGCGCGATGGAGGAGCACGCGCTGGTTCGCTTCCGTCAGCCCGAGCGTCTGGCAGGCCTCGGCCGCGCTGCAGCCCTCGAGGTCGCGCAGCGTGATCACGGCCCGCTGGGCCGGGCCGAGCGCCTCGATCGCCCCGAGCAGGCGCTTGCGCAGCTCACGCTGGAGCAAGCCCGCTTCCGGCGACGGGACCCAGGGGGCGGGCGGCACCGCCCAGTGCCGTGGCTCTCGCGGGTGGTGGGCATCGAGGAACCGCTGGGGATCGACCGCCGGATCGGTCCCCCCGGCTTCCTCCGAGACGATCTCCCGCAGCGATCGCGCGCGGCGGTCGCGGGTCCCGCGGCTCTTGGCGCGGTTCACCAGGATACGAAAGATCCAGGTCTTGAGCGACGCCTGGCCGCGGAACCGCGGCAGCCCGCGCAGCACGCCGATCCAGGCCTCCTGGGCCACCTCTTCCGCCACCGGGCGCTCGGGCACGAACAGGAGCGCCACACGCACCATCGACGCGTGATGGCGATCGACCAGCTGAAGGAAGGCGGCCTCGTCACCCGTGCGAAGGGCATCCAAGAACCGCGATTCGGTACGATCTCCCTCCCCGCCGCATTGGGCGGGGGCCATCTCCGCCACCGCCGCCTTCAAGTTGCTTGGGCCTCAAACGATCGTGGCGCCTGCGCTTCCACGCGGCGCCCGTCCCGACGACATGCGACACAACTCACGCGCGACCCTCCCGACCATCCCCCGTCTTGCCGCCGTTTGTAACGTTCCAATGTCGGCGGTGACTGCACCTTCGCGGCCGAGCTGAGCCGCACGAAGAACAACGCGGGCGCGGGCGTGGCTATTCCTTGCCATAGGGCCCCGACGTGCTCGAGCTGAGGTGCAGGCATGGATATCGGCGACATGATCGACCTGGCTCCGGTGGCCATCTGGCGATCGACGCTCGAGGGAACGGTCGTCATGGCCAACGACGCCTTTGCGCGACTGCTCGGCTACGAGCGGGCGCAAGAGGTCGTCGGCTTGAGCACGCCCCGCGACCTGTTCTGGGATCCGGGCGACCGCGCGCGCCTGATCGCCGAGCACGGCCCGGCGGGAGAAGTGCGAGGCCTGGAGGTGCGGTTCCGGCGTCGCGACGGGAGCGTGTTCTGGGCGCAGGCCAGCGCCCGTATGGTCAAGGATGGGGAGGGGCGGCCTCTTTATTTCGAGTCCTTCGCCATCGACGTCAGCGAGCACCGGGCGGCGGGGGAGGCCCTGCGTGAGTCCGAAGAGCATTACCGGCTGCTCTTCGAGGGCAACCCGGTGCCGCTGCTCCTCTATGACCTCGTGACCCTGCGCTACCTCGCCGCCAACGACGCCGCCATCCGCCAGTACGGCCATGCGCGCGGCGAGCTGCTGCGGCTCCGCGTGGACGACCTCGCCGTGCCCGGAGATCCCGAGCTGGTGCGCTTCAAGGCCACCCGCTTCGAGGCGCGGCCTTCCCTCGTTCACGTGGGTCTGCGGCGCCAGCGGCGACGTGACGGCAGCGTGATCGAGGTCGACCTGACGAGCCTGGCCCTGAGCTTCGGCGGCCGCGAGGTCCGGCTCACCGTCGCCCGCGACGTGACCGAGGAGCGGCGCGTCCAGGAGGACCGCGAGCGCCTGCGTGCCATGTCCGCGACGGGAGCTCTCATCGCCGGCGTCGCCCACGAGGTGCGCAACCCGCTCTTCAGCATCTCCGCCACCCTGGATGCGCTCGAGGACGAGCTACGCGCCCAGCCGGGCTACGCGCAGTACTCCATCCTGCTCCGATCGCAGGTCGCGCGTCTCAACCAGCTCATGACGGACCTCCTGGAGTACGGAAAGCCCTCGTGCGCGGAGCGTTCCTGGAACCGCGCCGCGGACCTCGTCCGCCTCGCGGTGCGCTCGTGCGCACCCCTGGCCCGACACCATCGGGTGGAGGTCGTGGAGGAGGTCGCCCCGGAGCTGCCGCGGCTCGAGGCCGTGAGCAGCCGGATCCAGCAGGCCCTGGAGAACCTGCTCGCAAACGCCATCGCCCACTCGCCGGCCGGGGGGATGGTGAGCGTGCGGGCCGAGCACGCGGGCGAGGAGGAGGCCATCCTGTTCACCGTCGACGACCGCG
>DASTLK010000760.1:0-11311 GCA_035715025.1 Vicinamibacteria bacterium | reverse complement strand
GATCCGTGTGTGGGTGAGGCGCTGTACGCAGTAGGTACACTTTTCCATGACGCCGCGGCTGCGGACGGTGACGTCGGGGTTGTGCAGGAGATCGAAGGTCGGCGCGCCGTCCTTCATATAATTGAAGAAGTTGAACCGGCGGACCTTGTAGGGGCAGTTGTTCGAGCAGTAGCGGGTGCCGATGCAGCGGTTGTAGACCTGCTCGTTCAGGCCCTCGTCGCTGTGCACGGTGGCGGCCACCGGGCAGACCTGCTCGCAGGGCGCGTTCTCGCACTGCATGCAGGGCAGGGGCTGGAAGTGGGCCCGGATCGTCTCCGAATGCTGGGGGGCCCCCGAGAAATACCGGTCCACTCGGATCCAGTGCATCTCGCGACCCTTCGCCACCTGCTCGCGGCCGACCACCGGGATGTTGTTCTCGGCCACGCAGGCCACCACGCACGCGCTGCAGCCGACGCAGGAGTTGAGGTCTATGGACATGCCCCAGGCGTGACCGGGGTACTTCACGTTGGGATACAGGGTCAGGTCCCGCGGGGGGTTCTCCGCCTGCTCCTTGATGGCTTCCGGCTCTTTCGCGTACTCGTCGACGGTGACGGAGCGGATGAGATGGCGGGGCTCGGCATTCTGGTCGATCGACCAGTGGTCCTGCGCGCAGGCCAGCGCCCTCGTCTCGCTCGTCTTGGCCAGCTCGAGGCCGCCGCCGGACCACGGCGCATCGGAGGTGCGGATGAGGTTGGCGTCGAAGCCGGCTCCGCTGCCCACGCGCCCGGCGTGCGTCCGCCCGTAGCCCAGGTGCACGGTGACGGCGTCATCGGCCTGGCCGGGAAGCGTCCAGACGGGGGCCTTCACCGTCCGCCCGCGATAGCGCAGCTCGACGACCTGGCCGTTCTCGAGGCTGAGTCGCTCGGCGGTGGCGGGAGAGATGAGGGCGGCGTTGTCCCAGGTCAGCTTCGTGATGGGCTTGGGCAGCTCCTGCAGCCAGCCGAGGTTGGAGTACCGGCCGTCCTGGATGGTCGGATCCGGCCGGAACACGATCTCGAGCGCGCCCGCAGCCGCCGGACGCGCGGGGGAAGCCGCCGCGGGCGGAGGCGCCAGGGCGGGCGCCGGCGCGGCGGCCGCGGCCGCTCCGGCGGGGCCGGTCCAGCCCGTCACCAGTCCGTCGTGGAGCGAGCGCCTCCAGCGCGGCTCGAAGTCGCCGCCGAGCTGCGTCCGCCAGAAGTCCTTCACGATGTCGTGACCCTTGCGGTCGGGGCGGCTCGTCAGCGCGGCCAGCACCTCGTGAGCGGATCGCGCGGGTTCGTACAGCGGCGCGATGAGGGGCTGCATGATGGTGACGGTGCCGTCGTAGGCGCGGGCGTCGCTCCAGGCTTCGAGCGCGTGCGCCTGGGGGATGTGCCAGTGGCTCCGCACGGCCGTCTCGTCCTGGTAGAGGCCGAGGTGCACGCGGAGCTTCACCCGGTCCATGGCCGCCGCGAATTCGAGGTCGGCGGGCGCGGAGTAGACGGGATTGCTGCCCAGCACCAGCAGCACTTCGACCCGCCCCGCCTTCATGTCCGCGGCCAGCTCCGCCAGCGAGGCCATCGTGTCCACGGGCTGCGCTTCCACGGGCCCGCCGTAGACCACGGTCTGGCCCACGTTGCCCAGCCACTGGTTGATCTCGTGCGCGAGCGCGTGCATGGCGGGCGGCTGGTAGTCGCCGGCAATGACGAGCGACCGGCCGGCATGGGCCTTCAGGTCCTTGGCCACCGCCGCCACCCAGGCCGCGGCCGCGCCTTCGGGACCCGGACTCGCGGCGCCTCCGCCCACCGCGCCCGCGACCGCGCGCGCGAAGCCTTCCATCTCGGAGGGCCGGAGGGGCAAGCGGTGGTCCGCGATGGCGCCGGTGAGGGTCGGCGTGCTCTCCACCGCGTAGAGCCGGTTCATGGGCTGCTCGCCCGGCCGCTTGCGGCGCGCGGTGTACTCGCGCGCGTAGCGGAGGCTGGCCGGACCGTCCACCACGAAGTCCGCTTCGAGGGAGAGGATCACGTCGGCCCGATCGAAGTGGTACTGCACGGACCCGGGACGGCCGATCGCCTGTCCCAGCGCGGCCACCGCGCCGCCCGTGGGCTCCCACTGGTGCCACTTCGCGGCGGGCAGGTCCGCGAGGAGCTCACGCAGCTGCGCGGCCAGGGTCGGCGAGGTGACGGTCTCGGTGAGGATGCGGAGGCCGACTCCTTGCCGCGGGCGCTGCACGCCCAGCGCGTCGCGCATCGCGGACATGAAATCGGACCAGGCGCGGATCTCGCCGCGGTAGCTCAGGGTCTGCGAACGGTCGGGGTCGTACAGGCCGAGCACCCAGGCCTGGCCGGCGGCATCGGTCGCCCCCAGGCTCGCGGGATGGTCCGGGTTGCCCTCGATCTTGGTCGGACGCCCGAGATGGCTCTCGACGAGGATGCCCTTCGCGTAGCCGCCGTCGAGCATGGCCGTGGCGAAGAAGAGCGGCTTGCCCGGTACCATCTGCTCGGGGGCCTGCACGTAGGGGACGATCTTCTCCTCCGGCTGCTTCGTGCAGCCGGTGAGGCCGGCCAGGGCCAGGGAGGCCCCCATGAGGGTGAGGAACTCGCGCCGGCCCCTGGGGTCGGTCAGCTCCGAGGCCTGCGACGGGAACTCGCGGTGCAGGAACTCGAGGAACTCGGGCGTCTGCGCCAGCTCTTCCAGGCTCTTCCAGTAGGTCCGGCCCTGGGTGCCGTCGAGGCGGCGGCGCACCCCGGAGAGGTCGACGCGCACTGCGGGCACTGCACTGCGGCCACCATCGGGATGCGTGGCTGCACTGCGGCCACCATCGGGATGCGTGGCTGCGCGCGCTTCGCTCATCGATGGCACGTGGAGCAGGAGGTCCGGGCCTGGATGCCGTAGGCCTGGACGAGGGCGCGGCCCTGCTCGATCTGATCCGCCGGCGGCTGCCACGACACGCTGAAGACCTCCTCCTTCGGACGAACGTACTTCTCCGGCGCGCGATGGCAGTCGAGGCACCACTCCATCTGCAGCGACGAGTACTGCCACATCAGCGGCATGCGGTCGACGGGGCCGTGGCAGGTCGTGCATCCCACGCCCTTGCTGACGTGCGCGCTGTGGTTGAAGTACGCGAAGTCCGGCAGGTCGTGCACGCGCGTCCACTGGATGGACCGGCCGCTGCGGAAGCTGGCCCGCACCGGCTCCAGGGTCGGGCTCTGGCTCCAGATCTGCGAATGGCAGTTCATGCAGGTCTTGGTGGGCGGGAGTCCCGCCGTGGCGGACGTCTCCACGGTGGTGTGGCAGTAGCGGCAGTCGACACCCATGCCCCCGACGTGGTGCTGGTGGCTGAACGGCACCGGCTGCTCGCGGGCGATGCCGGCCTGGGTGACGTATCCCGAACGGTTGATCTCCGCGATGGCGAAGAGCGATCCCAGCACGAGGAAGAGGGCCCCGAAGATGCTGACCTTCGAGACGGTGTTGGTGCTGCGATGGAACGTCTGTGGCATCGGCCTCCCGGTCGATGACTCAGGGGTGTGCGGCCGGTCGCTCTCCCACGCGCTCGAACGGGCGCGAGGATACTCAGCCGCGTAAAACGCGTCAACTAGAGGGAAGGGCTAGGTACGAAAAAGGCGATCACCGAAGTCGCCCAGGCCGGGGAGGATGTACTTGCGGTCGTTGAGGGCCCGATCGAGCGCGGCCGTGAAGATGATGGCGTCGGGGACCACCGCGGCCAGATGGGCCACGCCTTCGGGGGCAGCGACGATCGAGAGCAGCCTCACCTCGCGCGCGCCCAGTCCCACCAGGCCGTCGATGGCCATGGCCGCCGAGCCGCCGGTGGCGAGCATGGGATCGAGGAGGAACACGACCGCGTCCCCGAGCTCGCGAGGGACCTTTTCGTAGTAGCGGCGCGCCGCCGCCGTCTCCTCGTTGCGCTCGAGGCCGAAGTAGCCGACCTCCGCGCCCGGGATCAGCTCGAGGAACGCGTCGAGCATGCCGAGGCCCGCGCGCAGCACGGGCACGGCCACCACGCGCGACGCGATCCGGAACACGGATCCCGTCTCCAGCGGAGTCTCCACGGAGGTCTCCGCGAGAGCGAGGTCGCGGGTGGCCTCCGCGGCCAGGAGCAGGCTGACCCGGCGCGCCAGCCGCCGGAACTCGTCGCAAGGAGTGGTGCGGTCGCGCAACCGCGCCAGCGCGTCCTCGATAACGGGATGGCGGACGACGTGCAGCGGCATCGCCGCCGGAGATTAGCACGAACGATCGAGACCGGAGCAGTCGCGAGCGCGCGCACCCACGAGCCGACCAGGAGCGCGGCGCCGCGCAGCGGCGGCGCAGCGGTGGGGGGTTTCAGGGGGGGTCGCGAACGCCCATCATATCGATGCGTGAGTGCCCCCCCTGAGACAAGTTCCAGCGCGCGCGAGCGTCCCCGCGCAGGGCGACCACGCGAATCCCCTGCTGATCGGCCACGCCATCTCGCCCTGATATACTCGATGCAACGATGCGACTGACTTCGGACGAGATCGAGTTCCTCTCGCGCAAGATCGTCAAGACGCTGGTCGCGGAGGGCAAGCTGGAGGTGGACTCGCCGCCGCGGGTGATGGGCGACATCATGAAGGTCATCACCGAGGAGATGTCGGTCGAGGACCGCCTCAACGAAGAGGTGCGGGCCGTCCTCATGCAGCACGCGGCGGAGATGGAGCGCTCGAACATGAGCTACACCGACATGTTCAAGATGCTCAAGAAGAAGATGGCCAAGGAGAAGGGCATCATCCTGTGAAGCTGTCGCGCGAGAAGATCCTCCGGCTGTCGCACCTCATCCTCGACCATCTGAACAAGGACGAGGAGATCGAGTACTACGCCGACCCCCAGGAGATCCGCCAGGAGATCGTGAAGATGATCTCCGACGAGATGAAGACGGACGAGGCCATCGACGCGCTCGTGCGCCGGAAGATCGAGACCCAGAAGCGCACGATCCAGGAAGGCTCGGACGAGTGGGACGTCCTCTACCGGAAGTACTACGAGGAGGAAGTCGGGCGCCACCGCAAGGTGATGCCCTAGGAGCGCGTCTCCATCACGTCGGGACACGCTCCTAATGAGGCGGCGTGTAGGACTCCAGATCGCCCGACACCGATCCCACCGCCACCTTCGAGCGGACCCGCACCGGGATACGCCGCGCATCCGCGGTCACCCACACCAGGAGCCGTCCCTCCTGCGTGAACAGCCCCGAGCCCGGCGGCACCACCGGCTCCGCCACCTGGGTGAGCCGCCGCCCCAGCGGCAACGGGAGGTCGAGCGTCTCGTATCCGAGGGGACGGAAGGGCAGGTCGTAGACCTTGCCGTTGTCGAAGACGCGCACGGTGAGCTGGCCGTCGCGGCCGAGGCCGCGCTGGCGGGCGACGAAGAAGGCGGAGAACACGTCGAGCGCGCAGGGTCCGACCTGGAACACCTTCTGCGCGATCTTAGCGTCCTCCACCGTCAGCGTGCCCGTCACGGGGTCGATGCGCACGACCTGGTCGCGCGCGGCCCGACCTTCGCGCAGGTGCTTCTCGATGCCGTAGGAGCAGCCGGTGGCGGGATCCCACGTCGCCACCGTGTGGTCGTCCACGCGATAACGGAAGAGCCAGGCGAACAGCCCCTCGCTGCGCACGTCGAGGCTCAGTCGATACACGGGCCGGCCTTCGCGAAGGCCGGGCTCGACGGCGATGACGGCTCGGCCGGCGAGCAGGTGCGCGTACGTCATTCGGAAGGCCAGCCGCTCGCCGGGCGCGAAGGGAAGCGGAGGGACGGGCGTGGGCGAGGGCGAGGGCGAGGGAGCGAGCGGCACGTGTGCCCGCGACGGCGCGGGCGACGGCGATGGCGGCGGCGCGGGCGCGTCGGCGAAGACGCCAACCGCGGTGACGGCCAGGCCCATGACGAGGGCCTGGCCCGCGAAGCGCGACGCCCTCACCGCAGGGCCAGCTCCAGCCGGTGCGGCGCCCAGTCCGTCCCGAAGCGGGCGTACGCGTCGTCGCCGACCGTGCGGATCTCCAGCGGCCGCGGGGCCCCGCCGTCCAGGCGCGCCTGCGCCGCCGTGCGGCCTTCCGGCAACAGCACCTCGAGTTGGCCGCGGTCGCGCCGGTTGGACTCGTAGCGCAAGGTCAGGTGCCGGCGGGAAGGGTCGCAGGCGTACTCGTAGGCGACGACGGTGGCGGTGGCGGGCTCGAAGGCGCGAAGGCGACCGGACATCTCGCCCAGCCGGACGTGGAGGGCGAGGCCCTCGCTGCGCAGGTCGACGCCGTAGAGGCCGGACACGATCGCCGCCCCCAACGCGCCGGCGCTGCCGGCGTAGCGGGCGCTGCCCTTGCCCTGGCCGTCGCGCGTGCTCCACTCGTAGAGACCACCGCCACGGACGGCCTGGGCCGCGATCCGGGCGAGCTCACGTCGGGCGGGGACGGCCTGGCCGCGCTGGAGGGCGGCCAGGAGGAGTCGTCCGCCGAACCAATCCCATTCCCCGCCGTTCTGGTACGCGAACTCCTCGCGCAGGATCGGATGGGGGAAGAACCCCGACGGGTATGGGGGCAGGAGCACCCCCGACACCGTCGACATCCGGTAACGCCGCTGTCGTCCGAGCGCGACCCCCATCACGCGCCGCACGCGCGCCTCGTCCCCGATACCGGCCAGAAGGGCCACTGCGTTTCCCCCCATGCCGAACCGGTCGTCGTCCTGGGGGGCGCGGCCGGGGAGGGGCCAGGAGAGGATGGCGTGCATCCGATAGAAGCCGCGCTCCGGCTGCCAGAGATGGCGCTCGATGCCGTCGGCGATGAGCCGCGCCCGATCGTCCCAGCGGCGGCCACCCACGGCGTCGCCGACGGCGCGATGCAGGCCGGCCAGGTCGTGCGCCGCGCCCACGTAGAGCGCGCTGGCGTAGAGGCCGGCCACGATCGGCGTCGTCGCATCCAGGTAGATCGCCTGCTGGTCGCCGTGCGCGGGGGTGACGTCGCCCCAGTCCGCGGTGAGGGCGGCCGTCACCAGCCCGCGCGCGGCATCGAAGCGCTGGGCGCGCACGGATTCGAGGGCGGCATCCAGACGCGCGATGAGAGGCCTGCCGGCCACCGCCCGCTTCAGCCAGACGCGGTCCCCGGTGATGGCGAACACCTGCGCCGCGGCGCCCACCGCGCTCGACTCCTGGTCGCTCTCGGAGGTATTGCGATCGGCGGTCAGCACGATGCCGGGGGCGCGGAATACCTCCGCCGCGCGCGGAGCATCGGCGATGAACCGTGCCGCCTCCCCGGCCGCGATCCAGTCCTGCAGGGCCCCGTCCGCCCGCTGGTGGGAGAGGTGCTCTTCGATCCAGGACGTCAGGTGCTCGCGCGAATAGAGGAAGCGCGTGGCCGGAATCAGGGTGGCGCTGTCGCGCAGCCAGACCTGCGGGTAGAGCGTGCCCGCTCCGAAGCCGCGGACGAGGCCGGTGCGGCCGCGGAACTCCTTGCGGTTCGCCTCCAGCGACGCGCGGATCAAGGGCAGGAGACGCGTCACCGCCTCGTCGGTGGCGGTGTAGGCCGTCTCCGCGGCCGGAGGGGAGGGCGGCGTGGCCAGCGGCGCGGCGCGCGCGGCGCCCAGAAGCACGACCCCACCCACGGCGACCGTCAGTATGCGCACGCCGCCCATCATAGCGGCCGCGCCCAGGCACGCCGGAAGGGCACCTTAATAGAGATAGCGGCCGCGGGCGTACCGTGCGTGCAAATTGTACAAAGCCGGTCTCCACCCGCGATCGTCGTCGCGCTCACCAGGTGAACCTCCGCGTCGCCGCCGCCGCCACCAAACACGCCCCACTGCGGCCCCTGCGCGCGCCACGGCCCCGGTCGGGCGAGCCGTTTCCTCGGCAGGCTGGCCGTTCACGCGTCCTGGAATCTTGCGCATGGATCTTGCATCGCCTCGGCCGTTGGGTTGAGCCTATAGAAGTAACTGTTCAAGGAGACCAGACACCTTGAGACGCGTCCTTGCCCTCCTGGTCGTCGTCGCCCTGGTGCTCGGAGTCCTCTATTACTGGAAGTACCAGCCGGGCCGGTTGCCGCACCTCCGGAGCGAGCAGCTCGGAGACGTGGGCACGAAGCTCGGCGAGGTCGGACAGACGGTCGGCGAGAAGCTGCGCGCCACCAAGACGAAGGGATCCGTGAAGGCCGCCCTGGAGCTGAATCGCAACTTGACTTCCTATCCCATCGAGGTGGACGCGCACGATGACGGCACGGTCGTCCTCCGCGGTGCCGTGCCCAGCGAGGAGGTCCGCGCCAACGCCGCCCGCGTCGCCGGCGGCGTGCCGGACGTGGCCCGCGTCGACAACGAGCTGCGGATCGATCGCACGCTGGCCCCGTCGTCCGGCGAGGGGCGCTCCTTCGGCGAGAACTTCGACGACCACGCGCTCGAGGCCAAGGTCAAGCTGGCCTACTCGCTCAGCAAGGACATGAAGGGCGCCGACGTCAAGGTGACCGCCTTTCGACGCGACGTGACCCTCGGAGGGACGGTGGCATCCGAGGCTCAGCGCCAGACCGCCCTCCAGATCGCGCAACAGACGCCGCAGGTCGCGTCGGTGAAGGACGCCCTGCAGGTCGCGGGCGCGCCAGGCGCACCGGCCGGCTCCCCGGCCGCGGCCAGCGCGGGCGTCCCCGGCGATCCCGCGCGCGCGGCCCAGACCGCCCTGGCCACCAATCCCAATCTGGCCCGCTTCGTATTGAAGGCCCAGATGGTCGGCGGCCGGCTGGTGCTCACCGGGCGCGTGCGCACGGGAGCGGAGAAGGATCTAGCGGGGGTCGTAGCGCGAGATGCCGCGAGCGCAGCAGTGGAGAACAACGTGATCGTGCAGCCATGACGCTGCTACACTTCAGAGTATAGTAAGAAAAGGGCCAGCGAAAAAGGAGGACGTTCCGATGAGACGACCATTGACAACCTGGATGCTCGGAGGGCTGCTCGCCCTCGCGGGCACCTCCTGGGCGCAGGGAGTTCCGCCGGCCGGGGAGGAGAGGAACCGGGGGACGAGCGGCGACACCACGGTGGCCACTACTCAGACCACCACCACGACCACCACGGAGATCCATCACGAAACGGTGGAGAGAGCGAACGTCAAGACGTGGGTGATGACGATCGACGGTCGCGACTGGGAAGTGCATCCCGCGACTCCGGCCTACGACGGAACGACGGGCCTTTTCCACATGCCGACCGCCTACACGCTGCCCAAGGGAAAGTTCTCCTTCCAGCTCTTCCGGGACAACCTGGATCGTGACCCGAAGGACGAGGACATCTCCATCCACGGCGTGTCCCTCGGCTTCGGGGTGACCGACCGCTTCGAGATCTACGGCAACTTCGGGCTGCAGAACCGCATCGACGCCGACGCGCTCTTCCAGCCCGGCCGTGTGAACGACTACCCGTTCGTGGCCACCCCCTGGGAGACCGGGCGCGGTGACATGAAGCTGGGCCTGAAGTTCAAGTTCCTCGACGACTATCAGCACAACGACCCGGTGGCCCTCGCCATCCGGGGCTTCATCAAGATCCCGACCGCGGACAAGAACCTCGGTCTCGGCACGGGCAAGACGTCCTGGGGAGGCGACCTCGTGCTCTCCAAGGGGCTCGGGCACGTGCTCGACATCCACGGTTCGATCGGCTTCCAGGTCAACGGCGACCCGGACGATCCAGTCCCCGTCGACCTCGCCAACGCCTTCAAGTGGGCGGTCGGCCTCAACGTGCCCGCCTGCTCCTGGATCCAGCTCCAGGCCGAGCTGATGGGCACCAAGTACTCCGGCGGCAGCGACGGCGCGATCCTGCGCACGGGAACGGGCTCCAACAACACGTTCGACCCCAACAGCAACCCGCGCACGAACACGTTCGGGATCGGGCCGCAGACCAACCCTCTCGACCTCGTGATCGGCCCGGTCATCTGGATCAAGGGTTTCTTCATCCGTCCCGCCATCTCCTGGAACCTCAACTTCGACGATCGCGGGCTGAACTCCAGCAGCAAGAGCTGGACGGGCCGTCACATCTCGATCGGCTACCACCCCGGCTTCGGCTGCCGCGAGATCGCGGTGCCGCCGCCGCCGCCGCCGCCGCCGCCGGCCAACCGTCCGCCGACGGTGGTCTGCGAGATCGAGCGGACCACCATCCTGCCGGGTGAGAGCGTGCGCGTCCGCGCGACCGCTTCCGACCCCGACGGCGATCCCCTGACCTACGAGTGGAGCGCTTCCGCCGGCCGCGTGACCGGCACCGGCGCCACCGCTACCTTCGACAGCACCGGAATGACGCCGCCCGCGTCCGCCACCGTCACCGTCCGCGTCTCGGACGGCCGCGGCGGAACGGCCTCGTCGGACTGCCCGGTGCGCATGAACGCCATCGCGGTTGCGAAGCCTGAGGCCGTGACCTGCACCTCCGGTGGCTTCCCGCGGAACCTCGCTCGCCTGAACAACGTGGACAAGGCGTGCCTGGACGACGTGGCTTCGCGGCTCCGTACCGATCCTCGCGCTCGCGTGATCGTCGTCGGTCATGCGGACAGCCAGGAGCGGTACCCCGACGTGATCGCCCGGAAGCGTGCCGAGGCGGTGAAAGACTACCTGGTGAAGGAGCGTGGCATCGAGGAGAGCCGCATCACGACTCGCTCCGCGGGCGCCACCAAGCCGCTCGACACCGGTACCGACGCCGCTGCGCGCGCGCGCAACCGGCGCGTGGACGTGATCTTCGTTCCCGAAGGCGCCACGGTGCCCGAGGACGATGATTAAGGACTGACAGCTTAGATCTACACCACCAACTCGACGGTCGTGGGGCGCGGCGGCAACGCCGCGCCCTGTCTTTTTCCTCTGTCCGTGGCACCGGCAGGACCGCCTCATCACGACGGTGCAGATGAGCCTGGGCGTGCGGGCACGTCTCTTGCTCTTGCCACGAACGCGGTCACCCCAGGAGCGCATCGCAGATGACCACCGGAGACCCTGAAATCCTTTACGAAATGGCACTTAACCCTTACACTCCCTATCGGTCCATGGCACCTTCATCGCGGAAGTTCGCACACGTCCTTGCAACGGCATTCGTGGCGCTGGCGTGGCCCGTATTAGGCGCCGCGCAGACGTGGGTCCCCGTGGGTCCTCCCGGCGGAGATGTGCGTGCGCTCGCGGCCGACCCGCACGACCCCCGCCGCATCTACCTCGGGACGTCGGACGGGGTTCTCTACCGGTCAGAGGACTCGGGCGCACACTGGCGGCGTCTCAGCCCCGGCTTCCCGCGCCGCGGTCAGAGCCTCGACGAGATCACCGTGGATGCCCGTGGCGTGGTCCTCGTCGGCTACTGGGAAGTGGGCGGCAGCGGC
>DASTLK010000759.1:0-4219 GCA_035715025.1 Vicinamibacteria bacterium | reverse complement strand
CCGCCGCGGAAATCGGCGGAGTGATGGCTGCGCTTGAGGTAGCCGATGAGCGCCATGTCCGACAGGTAGGGTGAGTCCTTGACCGTCACCACCTCTCTCCGCGGCCCCTCGACACCCTGCCAGAACAGGAATGCTCCGACGGCCACCATGAGCAGCGTCCAGGAAGTGCCGAAGGTGAGGATGCTGGTCACCTGGAACAGCCCCCCGAGCATGAGGAATGCGACGCCGGCCGCGCGCTGGCCGTCCTCCCGCGGCTGCCGCACCTTGACGATGCCGACTCCGATCAGGAGGAGGGGCCACCAGCGGCCCAGACCGTCGGTGCGCAGGACGCCCGCGCTGTCCAGGGTGAGGACGAGACCGATGGCGATGAGGACCATTCCGAGCGTGGTGCGGCTGCGCACGGTGTCCGTGGACGATTCGTTCACGACGCGTTCCCCGTGGCTCCCGGCCCGCGGTCATCGGGCCGGTCGCTCCGGCGCTGCGACTGGAGGAGGATCACCACTCCGACCACGACCAGGACGACCGAAGACGTCTGCCGGAGCCCCCAAGGCACGAGCCCGAGGCCCTGGAGCAGCAGGAACGTCCCCAGGGCGGCGAGGATCATGCCGAACACCTGGTTCGCGTCGCTGCGGGGAGCCAGGAGGAGGGGAAGGCCGCCGGCCACGAGCGTGAGGGGCCAGAACCGGAGCCACAGGAAGAACGGGCCGCGGTCCTCCATGGACGAGACGGTCACGGGCTTCCCCTGGGAGATGAGAGCTCCATCGGAATCGAAGACCTGGAGCTCCCACAGGGAATAGCCGTAGGGTGTGCCGCGCCGGGTGCCCATCACGCGGACGTAGCGGGCCGTCTGACCCAGCTCCTGCTCGTCGATCCCACCGTGCCCGTCGGTCACTCGGCGCGCCGTCGTCCAATTGGAACCGTCGCTCGAGACCTGCACCTCGTAATCCTTCGCGTAGGCCTCCTCCCAATGAATGCGGATCCGGCTCAGCGGAGCGGCGGCGCCGAGGTCCACGGTCAGCCACTGCGGATCGCGAAAGGCCGACGACCACCGCGTCTTCTCGTCGCCGTCCACCGCGTGCCCGGCCGCGAACTCAAACTTGGGCTCGCCGAGGTCGATGCGCCCCATGTCGTGCAGGGTGAAGAGTACGCCCATCACGACGAAGAGGCTCCCCCAGACCATCTTGGCCACCCGCTCCTGCCGGACGGCCCGGGCCTTCGCCTCCGTGCGCTCCATCATGTCCACCACCTCTCGCGGACACGATGCGGCCGGACAGCCTCCGTGCACACGTTCAATTCGGTGAGTGGGGGACGGGAACCGGTGCGTGGTGGATGGCCCGCCCGCCGACTCCGGGCCCCCATCCGCCGAATCCACCATGACGCGCAAACGGCGCCGCCGTAGGTTGCGTCATAGAGGTGATCGGATGAGCGAGCCACTCCTGGCCTCCGGCGACCGTCTGGGTCCGTACCGCGTGGACTCGCCCCTGGGCGCGGGAGGCATGGGCGAGGTGTACCGCGCCTTCGACACCCGTCTCGGCCGCCCGGTCGCGGTCAAGATCCTGTCCGGCCGCCGCGCCCACGATGCGGACCGGCTCCAGCGTTTCGAGCAGGAGACGCGCGTCGTCGCCTCCCTCAGCCACGCGAACGTGCTCGCCCTCCACGACGTCGGCTCCCAGGATGGCGTCGACTACGCCGTCTTCGAGCTGCTGGAGGGCCAGACGCTCCGCCAGCGGATGGAGAGCGGGCCCGTGCCGATCTCCAAGGCCGTCGATTACGGCGTGCAGATGTGCCAGGGGCTCGCCGCGGTCCACGCGCGGGGCATCGTCCACCGCGACCTCAAGCCGGACAACGTGTTCGTGACGCGAAGCGGACAGGTCAAGATCCTGGACTTCGGCCTGGCCAAGCTCGGCTCACGCGGACCGGGGCTACGCGAGGGCGGTAGCGACGCCCGCACGCCCACGGAGCCCGGTCTGCTCGTGGGAACCTGCGGCTACATGGCCCCCGAGCAGGCGCGCGGCCGTCCGGCGGACGCGCGGTCCGACATCTTCTCCCTGGGCGCGGTGCTCTACGAGCTGCTCAGCGGCCGCCGCGCCTTCACGGGTCAGACCCCGGCGGATACGCTGGCGGCGCTCCTCACCCAGGATCCTCCCGACATCTCCGCGATTTCGCGGCCCGTCCCCCGCGGCCTCGAGCGCGTGGTCCGGCGCTGCCTCGAACGCAGCCCGGAGGAGCGGTTCCAGTCCGCTCGCGACGTTGCCTTCGGTCTCCAGGCGGTTTCCGAAGCCGGCGTGTCCTCGCCGCTGCGGCGGGCCGGCACCGTGACCTGGCCCGTCGCGCTGCTGGCCCTCGCCGGTGTCGCCCTCTTCGCGAGCACGCGCGGCGCCAAGGTCAGCGGCACCGCTCGCGGACGCGGTCGGTGATCTCGAACGTGCTCGGCGGGTTCTCGCCCAGCCCGAGCGTGTGAAGCATCTCGTGGATCACCATGGCCTCCGCGACCGACCCGCGCTCGAACTCCATCCGGGACAGCCGGCTGGTGACCTTCCCGGCGCCCGCGGGGCAGACGAAGACGCGGGGCACGCCCGGAGTCGTGGCCATGATCACCTCCAGGGTCCGGCACGCCGGCAGCCGCGACCCGTCGAGGAAGGAGATCTGGAGGAGGTACTCGGCAGCGCTCACTCCCAGGGGCCTGAGGTTCGATTCCAGCGTCCGGCCGCCGCCGTCCGTGAAGTCGGTCAGCAGCTTGCCGCACTCGGGGCCCTCCAGCTTCACTGCGGCGCGCGCGCGCACGCGCTGCACGACGCCGCGGTCGTAGGCATTGAGCGCGCGGTCGTGGGAGATGGGCTCGCGTCCGGCTTCGAGCGGTCCCCCGCAGGGCAGGACGGCGGCGACGAGCATGGAGATCCGGGTGAGTGAGCGAAGAGCGGACATCGGCGACTCCTTTCCGGGAGCCGCCTGGCCAGGCGAGATCCGTTACGTACCCACGAAGATGCGCCTGCGGGTGCGCGAAGTCCTCGGGGAATTCCCACCTTTTCCCCAGGAGCTGCGGGACCGCTGATGCGCGTCTCCTTCGAGGGGTTCGTCCTCGATACCGCGATGCGCCAGCTCTTCCGCGGCGAGACGAGAGTGCACCTCGAACCCAAGGCCCTCGAGCTGCTCGAGCTGCTGGTGGCGCGGCGGCCGGAAGCGGTCGCGAAGACGGAGATCCAGCGGCGGCTGTGGCCGGACACCTTCGTGTCCGAGTCGAGCCTCACCGGGCTGGTGGCGCAGGTGCGCAAGGCGCTCGGCGACGACCGGCACGAGGCGCGATTCCTGCGCACGGTCCACGGCTTCGGCTACGCCTTCAGCGGAGCGATCGCCACCACGGCCGCGAAGGAGCCGGCGGCGCCGGCACGGCTCATCTGGGAGGACTCGGTCTTCCTCCTTCCGCCGGGCGAGAACGTGCTGGGGCGGTCCGAGGAGGCGACGGTCCGCGTCGATGCTCCGGGAGTGTCACGCCGTCACGCCCGCATCGTCGTGACGGAGGACCGGGCGACGATCGAGGACCTCGCGAGCAAGAACGGGACTTTCGTCGGTGAGCGGCGGCTCGATCGACCGACGCCGCTCCACGATGGAGACCGGGTTCGCCTGGGTCGTCAGCTCCTCGTGTTCCGACGGGCGGGCTCGGCCGCACTCACCTGGACGGAGAGCCCGCCGCGGTAGACTGGCCGTCCGCCCATGTTCGACCTGATCGCCTTCGACGCCGACGACACGCTCTGGCACAACGAGACGCTCTTCCAGGCCACGGCCCGCGACTTCGCCGCGCTCCTGTCCAGCCATCACTCCGCGGAGTGGATCCAGGAGCGCTTGTTCGCGACGGAGCGGAAGAACCTCGGTCACTTCGGCTACGGCATCAAGGGATTCACCCTGTCGATGATCGAGACCTCGATCGAGCTGACGGAGGGCCGGGTCACGGGCGCGGAGATCCAGACGATCCTGGGATGGGGCCACGCCATGCTGCAGGCTCCCATCGCCCTGCTCGACGGCGTGCGAGAGACGATCGCCGCCCTCGCCCGCGAGCACCGCCTGATGCTGCTGACCAAGGGCGACCTGTTCGACCAGGAATCGAAGCTCGCTCGCTCCGGTCTGGGCGAATACTTCGGGACGGTGGAGATCGTCTCCGAGAAGAACACGCGGACCTACGCGACGATCATGACGCGCCACCGGCTGACACCCGAGCGCTTCC
>DASTLK010000758.1:0-2099 GCA_035715025.1 Vicinamibacteria bacterium | reverse complement strand
CCCAGGGCGATGCTCCAGGTCGCCTGGTAGAAGCTGAGGTACCGGCCGCGCGCCTCGGGCGGCGCCCAGTCCGTCACGAAGGCCATCTTCTGGGGCGTGGTCAGGATCTCTCCCCCCGTGTAGGCCACCACGACGAGGAGGAACCAGGTCCAGTGCCGGGCGACGCCAATGGAAGAGAAGGCCAGCCCGGTGAGGAGCGTGCCGAGCGCGGCCACCCGGAGACGCCGGAAGGGCCGTAGACGCTCGACCACCGACATCTCGAACACCGCGATGAGCAGGCCGTTGACGGCCACGAGCAGCCCGTAGAGCCGGGCGGGATAGCCCGCGGACAGCGTGATCGTGAGCGGCAGCTCCGTGATGTGGCTGAAGAACATCAGGGAGAAGAGGAGCGACACCAGCAGGACCTGGAGGAACACGGCGTCGCGCCAGGGGCTGCCGAGGGCCTCGGCGGGGCGCGCGGCCGATGACATCCCCGGCCGCGTCTCGGCGATGAAGAAGTAGACCACTGCGCCGTAGAGGAGCGTCGTCACCCCGTCCCCGATGAAGAGCAGCCGCCAGCTCCAGTCGGCGATGAACCCGCCGAGGCTCATCCCCACCGCGAATCCGAGATTGACGGCCGTGCGCACGGCGGCGAAGCCGGTGGCACGCTGGGAGGACGGAAGCAGGTCCCCGATGATCGCGGACGCGGCCGGGCGGTAGAGGTCGGCCACGAAGCCGAGCAGCACGAGCAGCGGCGCGAAGACGCGGATGGACGAGACGAGGCCGAGCGCCACGGCAATCGCCCCGCTCCCGAGCAGGCTGAGGAGAAGGGTCAGGCGACGGCCAAGGTGATCGGTCAGGACGCCGCCGACCACGATCGAGACCAGGGAGCCGCCGCCGTAGGCGAGCAGGAGCCGCGCCGCCGCCGCGTCCTCGAGCCTGAAGTCCTTCCGCAGGACGAGGGTGAGGTACGGGATGATGAACGTCCCCAGCTTGTTGACGAACGAGCCCATGACGAGGAGGCGCACGGGGGCGGGCAGCGTGCGCAAGACGCGAAGCGGGTGCGGCATCATGGGCGCGTATGGTGTCACGATGAGGACGATGCGGCGCGGGGCACGGCGGGCGGCCGTCGTCTTCGCCTGCGCCCTTGCCGGCTGCGCGACGGCGCGCAATTACACCGCGCCGGACGGGCCCCGCTTCGCGGGCCAGTTCGCGGGGGCGCCCACCGCGCGCGCCATCCGCGTGGTGTCCTTCAACATCAAGTACGGCCGTAACGTGACCGGCGCGGCCGCCCTCCTGCGCGGCGACGTGCGTCTCAAGGACGCGGACGTGATCGCGCTGCAGGAGATGGACGAGGTGGGCGTGGAGTGCCTGGCCCGCACGCTCGGCCTCAACTACGTCTATTACCCCGCGGCCGTGCACCCGGCCGACCACCGCAACTTCGGCAACGCCATCCTGAGCCCGTGGCCCATCGAGGACGACGTGAAGATCCCGCTTCCCCACCCGGGTCGCTTCCGCAAGATGCAGCGCATCGCGGTGGCGGCGACCGTCCGCATCCGCGGTGACCTGCCGGTGCGCGTGTTCAGCGTGCATCTCGAGACTCCGGCCGGCGCCAGCGCCGCCGCCAGGCGCGACCAGGGGCGGACGATCGTGGAGCGGGCGGAGGGCTATCCGCGCGTGCTGGTGGCGGGCGACTTCAACGGACGCGGGTTCATCGAGAGGGTCTTCACCCCCGTCGGCTTCCGGTGGCTCACGCGGGACGTCGGGCGCACGATCTCGCGCTTCTCCTGGGATCACCTGCTCGCGCGCGGCCTGCGGCCGCTCGGTTGCTCCAGCGTGGGTTCCGCGCCCAACGCCCTCAAGGTGAGCGACCACATCCCGGTCTGGGCCGAGCTCACGCCGGAATGACCCCTCGCTCGCGCAAGCGGTGGGCCGCGTAGTACCCTCTTCGGCCCGATGGACGACCACTTCACCGACCCGAAGGGCGCGCGCCCGTGAGCCCGCAAACCGACAGCGTCCCCCACGGCGTCCCCCCGCTGCGCCGCCTGGGCGCGGCCTTGAGGGCCGTCTGGAGCGCGGGCTACGACGGGGAGTCGCTGCGCCGCGATGCCATGGCGGGA
>DASTLK010000757.1:0-1563 GCA_035715025.1 Vicinamibacteria bacterium | reverse complement strand
CCGCCTCATCCACGGCGGTGGAGCGGCTCCTGGTGTGGGAGCTCCAGGACGGCGGCCGCAGCGCTGACCTGCGGAGCCTCCTGGAGGCCTGGGCCTGCCGCCGCCCGGCGGCCGTCCGGCCCCAGGCCATCGTCGACCGATGGAGAACCGTCCTCTCCACGGCGGAGGTCAACGCGATCCTCGGCACCTCCGCCTCCCGCGTGACGGGTGCTCTGCCGCCTCCCCTGCCGGGGACCGTCACCTCGACCGCGCCTCCGCCGCCCATCCCTCCGCGGGCGGCGCGTCCGCCCACACCGCCCCCCGCGGAGCCACCGGCCTGGCAACGTCACGTGCAGGGGTTCTTCGCCGAGAACTGGTACATGGTGGCGGGGGTCCTGATGGTCGTGGTCGGCAGCTCGCTGCTGGCCTACTTCACCTGGGATCGCAGCTGGCTGCTGCGCTACACGATCGTGCCCGTCCTGCTCGGCGCCTTCACGGCGACGCTGGCTCTCACCGCGAGCTGGCTGGAGAAGAAGGACGCCAGTTTCGTGGGCACGGGCGCCACCCTGCGCGGGGCCGCGATCGCGCTCCTGCCCGCCAACTTCATGGCCGTGGCGCTCCTCGCCCACGATCCGCAGGTCACGCGCAAGCTCATCGCGGTCCCGGCCCTGACCGCGCTGTACCTGCTCCTCTTCGGGCCGGCGCTGGTCCGCTGGTCGCGCGCCGTGCATCCGCGCCTCGGCTTCCTCGGCCTCACCCTGCTGGCCCTCGATTCCCTCGTCCTGCTCGACCCCTTCGCGCGCGTGCTGCTTCCCGTTCCAGCGGCGGCTGAGCTCGCGCTCCTCCCGGCAGGGTTCTACGTCGGTTTCGCGATCGCGGCGTGGACGGTCCGGCGGTTCACGCGGGACGTGATGGACCGTGAGATGGCCCTGGCCCGTCGCGTGCCCTGGTTCGTGGGGGCCGTCCTCGTGATCACGTACCTGGAGGTCTTCACATGGGTGCACGGCTCGCTGCGGTACCTGCCGCATCCGGCGACGTACGCACCACTGGTCATCCTCGCCGGGGGCCTCGTGCTGCACGTGGAGCGCCGCTTCCTCGCCCTGGCCGCGCAAGGCGCGCACGCCGCGGAGTCGTTCCTCGGGTTCGCGCTCGTGGGAGCCGGCCTCCTCATGGGCGCCGGCCACCCGTACGTGCGCGTCCTCTCGTTTGCCCTGGCGGGGGCGGTGTGGCTCTATCAGGCCGGTGGGCGCGGCGAGCCCCTGCATCACTGGATCGGCACGACCCTGCTCGTCCTGGCCGGCGCGAGCATCGGTCTCCTTCCCGGGTTCCCGCGGCCATGGGTCCCGGCCCTCGGCCTTGCCCTGGCCCTGACCGTGGAAGCGGCGGCGGCGGCCGCGCCCCGGAGCCGCACCCTGCTCCGCCAGGTGTGCCGGGAGATGCATCTCGCGATCCTGATGATCACGGCGGCGGTGGCCGTGCTCGCGCAATGGCACTACCGGAGCTGGCCGCTCGCCACCGCGGGCGTCCTGGCCGTGATCGCGGCCCTCTTCGCGCGGCGCGCACACCAGGACCAGAGCCTGCGCT
>DASTLK010000756.1:0-3270 GCA_035715025.1 Vicinamibacteria bacterium | reverse complement strand
GCGGGGCGGCTCTCCTCCACCGCGGCCAGCCAGAGGCGGCGGATCTCGCTCCCGCCCGTCATCCCGGGCTCGATCAGCGACCCCGTCCAGTACCAGCGCTTCGCGGCGGGCGCGGACCGCCCGTGGCCGGCGAAGTGGCGGCGCAGGTCGATGAGCCGCGCGGCGCGCCGTCCGCAGAGCCGTTCCACCCCCGCGTTGTAATCGTCGAGCCAGCGCATCTCCTGCGGCGGGAGGCGGAGGCCTTCGAGATCGCCCGTGCCGTCGGTGGGGTCGTAGACGTTCGCAACCAGGACCATCGCGCGGGGAAGCCGGTCGCGCACGACGCCCAGGATCGCGTCGAGGTTGTCCAGGACGGCCCGGACTCCGGCCTGGCCCGCGCGATCCGTTGCACCGATCAGGCGGAGCAGGTCGTTTCCGCCCGCGGTCAGCGTGACCAGAGCCTCGTCGCCCGGGTCGATCCCTCGCAAGGCGTCCATCTGCGCGTCCAGCACGGACTCCGTCGTCGCCCCGTCCCGGGCCTGGAATCGACAGTCGATGCCAGGAGAGATCGTGACGAGATCGCGGCCCGCGAACTCCGGCCAGACGTAGTCGTCGTTGCGGGCCAGGAGGGAGGCGGCCCCGAGGCCGGTCACGGGCAGCGAAAGCCTTTGTCGGTCGGCGTGATCGAGGTCCGGATAACGGTCGATCGACATGCTGTCGCCCAGCGCGACGTAGGTGGCCAGTCCCACGAAGGCATCATCTCAGACCCGGTTTCCGCGAGTAAGATCCGCGGATGTCGCCTGGCGTCCACGGCCTGCCGCCGGTGATCGTGATGGCGGGGCTCGTGGCGTTTGGCGTCGCCATCGGTGTCTGGCTGGTGCGCCTGGCGGCAAGAGCCAGAAGCGATGACCAACGCGACTTGCCCCGTGCCGACGAGGAGAGGAGCCTCCCCGTTGACGAGGGCGGCCGGGAACATCGTGGAGCAACCCTCCCAAGCGACGCGATGTTCCGCGCCGTCCTCGAGGGCTCCGCCGCCGCCGTCTTCATCATCGACGAAGGTCGCGTCCGCTACGCCAACGAGGCGGCCGCGGCGCTGACGGGCGCCCCGGCGGGGGACCTCGTCGATCGCGCCTTCCTGGATCGCTTCCACCCGGACTCGCACGAAATCGTCCGCCACCGCGTCCTGAAGCCGCCGTCGCCGGCCGTGGCCGGCCTCCGCTACGAGGCGCGCCTGACCGGCGCCGACGATCGCTGGGTGGAGCTGACGGGGCGCACGCTCGACTTCGGCGGACAGGCCGCCTCCCTGGTCACCGCCTTCGACGTCACCGAGCGCCGCCGGGCCGAGGAGGCCATGCGCGAGTCCGAGCGGCGCATGCGCGACATCCTGGAGACGGTCCAGCTCGTGGCCGTGCTCCTCGATCGCGAGGGTGTCATCACGTACTGCAATCCCTTCTTCCTGGAGCTGGTCGGCTACGAGGAGGAGGACGTGATCGGGCGCGAGTGGTTCGCGGCCTTCGTGCCGGAGGAGGACCGGGAATCGGGTCGGGCCACGCTGCGCGACCGGATGCAGCTCGGGGCGGTGGCCGCCCACGAGGAGACGGCCATCGTGACGCGCCACGGGGATCGGCGCGTGGTCGCGTGGAGCAATACCGTCCTGCGGGACTGGACGGGCGAGATCTCCGGGACCGCGTCCATCGGCGCCGACGTCACGGACCGGCGCCGGGCGGAGGAGCAGCTCCAGCACGACGCCTTCCATGACGCGCTGACCGGCCTGCCCAACCGCGCGCTCTTCATCGACCGCCTGCAGGCGGCGCTGGCGCGCCTGCAGGGCGCGATGGCGCGCGGCCATCACAAGGGCATGTTCGCCGTCGTCTTCCTGGACGTGGATCGCTTCAAGCTCGTCAACGACAGCCTCGGCCACAGCGTGGGCGACCGGCTCCTCGTCGAGCTCAGCTCGGCCCTCAAGACGGCGGTGCGGCCGGGAGACACCGTGGCGCGGCTGGGCGGCGACGAATTCACGATCCTGCTCGAGGACATCGAGGAGCGCGAGGAGGCCACCGCGGTGGCGGAGCGGATCCAGGCCGTGCTGCGCGAGCCGCTGACCCTGGCCGGCCACGAGGTGTTCGCGACGGTCAGCATGGGCATCGCGCTCTCGGCCCCGAGCTACCGCCGCGCCGAGGACCTCCTCCGCGACGCCGACACCGCGATGTACCACGCCAAGGCCCTGGGCAAGTCGCGCCACCAGGTGTTCGACTCCTCGATGCACGCGCGCGCGAGCAAGCTGCTGCAGCTCGAGCACGACCTGCGCCGGGCCATCGACCGCAAGGAGTTCCGGGTGCACTACCAGCCCATCGTGCGCGTCGAGGACCGGCGGATCGCGGGCTTCGAGGCCCTCGTCCGCTGGCACCATCCCGAGCGCGGGCTGGTGGCGCCGTCGGAGTTCATCCAC
Organism: Vicinamibacteria bacterium; assembly: GCA_035715025.1. Classification (GTDB taxonomy): domain Bacteria; phylum Acidobacteriota; class Vicinamibacteria; order Fen-336; family Fen-336; genus AA29. Next base: position 842 of record DASTLK010000756.1, on the reverse strand, counting down.
CTCGCGGAGGAGACCGGCCTCGTGGTCCCCCTGGGGCGGGCCGTCCTGGAGGAGGCCTGCCGGCAGGCCGCCCAGTGGCATCAGTCGTCCGGAGACGACCTGACCGTCAGCGTGAACCTCTCCGTCAAGCAGTTCAGCCAGCCCGATCTGGTCGAGCAGGTCGACGCGGCCCTGCGCCAGTCCGGCCTTCCGTCGCGGCTCCTCAAGCTCGAGGTCACGGAGAGCATGGTCATGGAGAACACCGACGGCGCCATCGCGCTGCTGCGGCGCCTCAAGGCCCTGGGCGTGCACATCGCGATCGACGACTTCGGCACCGGCTACTCGTCCCTGAGCTACCTCCTGCGCCTGCCCGCGGACACGCTGAAGATCGATCGGTCCTTCGTCTCGGGAAGCGGCGACGCCGGCCGCAACGTCACCATCGTCCGCGCGGTGGTCGGCCTCGCCGGCAGCCTGGGCCTCGACGTGGTGGCGGAGGGAGTGGAGACGGAAGAGCAACTGGCTCTCCTCGTCGATTTCAACTGCCCGCTCGCGCAGGGGTTCCTGTTTTCACCCGCGGTCGACAGCCAGGCAGCGGCGGAACTGGTCGCGGGGAGGGCGGCCATGGGGCGCTCATTGCCTTAACCCCACTCTCAGCGTCACCAGGAACTCGTCCGGATGCAGAGTCCCGACCGACGGCACGATCATGTCGTGCCGCGAGTACTCGACGGTGAGGTCGACGTCGCGCAGGAGGCCCATGCGCAGGCCCACGTCGTATTTCCGCCAGTCCCAGTCGACCGACAGCGCGGGGTAGGTGACGGGCGCGTCGAAGAGGTTGTCGATGATCGACACCCGGACCACGGGCC
>DASTLK010000755.1:0-2944 GCA_035715025.1 Vicinamibacteria bacterium | reverse complement strand
CTCGACCAGACGGGCGGAGACATCTCGGGCCTCACCGACGCCATTGCCGGACTCACGGGTCGCGCGAACCAGAGCGGCCGCGTGGTCGGACTCTTCTCGAGCTTCCGCGCCAACGACCCCCAGCTCGTGGTCGACATCGATCGCGACCGGGCCCGCAGCCTCAGCCTGCCGCTCCACGAGGTCACCGACGCCCTCCAGGTGTTCCTGGGCTCGGCCTACGTGAACGACTTCGATTTCAACAACCGCGCCTACCGCGTCTACGTGCAGGCCGACGAGCAGTACCGAGCGGATCCGAGGTCCCTGCGCCAGCTCTATGCCCGGGCCTCGAACGGGGCCATGGTGTCCCTGGACAGCGTGGTGAAGGTGAGCGAGACCACGGCCCCCCAGGTCATCAGCCACTTCAACCTGTTCCGCTCCGCGGAGATCAACGGCGCCGCCGCTCCCGGAGTGAGCTCGGGCCAGGCCCTCCAGGCCATGGAGCAGCTCTCGCGCGAGAGCCTGCCGCCCGGATTCGACTTCGCCTGGGCCGGTCAGTCGCTCGAGGAGATCAAGGCCGGCTCCCAGGCCGTCTACATCTTCGCCCTGAGCCTGGTCCTCGTGTACCTCGTCCTGGCCGCGCAGTACGAGAGCTGGGTGCTGCCCCTCATCATCCTGCTGGGAGTGCCCCTGGCCGTCATCGGCGGCCTCGGCGCCCAGTGGCTCCGCGGCCTCGCCAACGACGTCTTCTGCCAGGTCGGGCTCGTCCTGCTCATCGGCCTCGCGGCCAAGAACTCGATCCTGATCGTCGAGTTCGCGGAGCAGCTGCGCGAGCGCGGCCTGTCCATCGTCGACGCCGCGGTGGAGGCCGGCCGCATCCGGCTGCGTCCCATCCTGATGACTTCCTTCGCGTTCATCCTGGGCGTCCTCCCCCTGGCCCTGGCCACGGGCGCGGGAGCGGGGGCGCGCAACTCCGTGGGCACGTCTGTCGCGGGGGGCATGGTCGCCTCGACGTTCCTTTCCGTCATCTTCATCCCCGTGCTCTACGCCGTGATCCGCACCCTGGCCCCGGGCAAGGTGCGCCGGAAGAGCGACGAGGATGCGCCGGTGGCGGCGGCCGAGGGAACGGCCCATGTCTGAGCGGCCCTGGCCGGCACTCGTCGTGGTGGTGGCCCTCGCCCGCGCCGTTCCCGCCGCGGCGCAGACCGAGCCCGCGCCGGAGCGCGTCACGTTCGTGGAGGCGGTGAGGCGGGCGAGCGAGCGGAACCCGACGGTGGGAGAAGCGGGGCAAGCGATCCTGCGCGCGGAGGCGCTCCTCGACCGGGCGAAGTCGGTCTTCTACCCCTCCGCCTACGGGGATGTCAGCACGACGATCCTCGACGCCGCCCGCGGGTTCAACGGCAACATCACCCAGCCGCGCACCCAGTCGTCCTTCGCGGGGACCGTGTCCTACGCGTTCCTGGCCGCGGAGCGGTGGGCCGCGAAGACCCAGGCCGGCGATCAGGTGGGGATCGCGAAGATCTCCGCGGAGGAGGTCCGGCGTCAGGTGGCCTTCACCGCCGCCCAGGCCTATCTGGCCGTGATCGCCGCCGAGCATCAGCGGGACATCGCGGTGCGCAACCGGGACACGGCCCGGGCCCTCGCCGATTACGCGCGCACGCGCCTGGAGGCCGGACAGGGCAGCCGCCTCAATCACGTGCGCTCGTCCCAGGAGCTCGCGACCTCGGAGGGGCTGATCCACGCGGCCGAGCTGGCCGTGCGGCAGGCGCAGGAAGCGCTCGGCGTCGCGATCTTCTCGGACGCGCCGGTGGATGCGAGCGGTGATCCCGACATCGAGCCCGCGGCCCCTCCGTCCAGCGACGACACCTGGCTGATCCGCCGCCCGGACGTCCGGCTCTTCACGGCCCAGGTGCAGGCCGCCGACCGCGTCGTACGCGACAACTGGAAGTCCTGGCTGCCGGTGGGCACGGCCTCCTTCACGCCACAGTACGTCACGCCGCCGGGCTTTTTCGCGCCGGCCAAGACCTGGGTGGCGTTCTTCCAGCTCCAGGTCCCGATCTACGACGGGACCTTCGGCGCCACCAAGCGCGTCCGCATCGCCGATCGGGAGACGGCCCGGCTGAGACTGGACGCGGTCCGGCTCGAAGCCCGGTCCGAAGTCCGTCTGGCCCAGGAGTCCGTCGCGCGCAACGAGCAAATCGTGACCGCGGACCGCCAGGCCGCGGAGAGCGCGGTCGAAGCGCTCCGCATCAGCGAGATCGCGTACAAAGCGGGCGCCACCACGAACATCGAGGTCGTGCAGGCCCAGCAGACGGCCCGGAACGCCGAGATCGTGGCCTCACTGGCCGAGGACCGGCTCCGCCAGGCTCGCCTCGATCTGCTCGTCGCGCTGGGCCAGTTCCCGTAGCGCCCGGCGTCGCCCAGACGCCCTATCCTCAGCGCGCGCGGCGCCGCTTCTTCTTCTTCCCGGCACCGGCGGAGGGCTCGTCCTCTTCGTCCTTGACCGCCATCGCCTCCGCTCCCACCCAGCCCGCGGGCGGCTCCGTGCCCTGGGCCTCGAAGAGGAAGCGCGAGGGGACGGTCCGCGCCAGCCGTCCGTGCTTCGCGCGCTCGAAGGCGAAGCTCATGGTGAGGGTCGTCATGGCGCGCGTGATGCCGACGTAGGCGAGCCGCCGCTCCTCTTCGACGCCGCCCTCGGCCACCGCGCGGGCATGCGGCAGCAGCCCCTCCTCCATCCCGACCAGGAAGACGTGGGGAAACTCGAGCCCCTTGGCGGCGTGGAGGGTCATGAGCATGACCGCGTCCTTGCGGGCCTCGGTCTGCTCACCCGGGGCATCGCCGCTCGTGAGCGCCAGCTCCTCCAGGAACGCGTGCAGCGACGGCTCCGGCGAGCGGCGCACGTGGTTCTCCGCGAAGTTCAGGACCTCGAGGACGCCCGCCCAGCGCGCCTCGCGCGTCATCGGCTCCG
>DASTLK010000754.1:0-10794 GCA_035715025.1 Vicinamibacteria bacterium | reverse complement strand
CCGCCTCATCTGCTAACCGTGTCGATCGATCTCCGTTCCCTACCCCACTCCCAGCTGCCAGAACAGGAACCGCATCTCCTGCGTGAGGTCCTCGATCTGCTTCGACGCGGGCAATCCGCCGGAGTGCCCGGCCCGGGTGTCGTAGTGCAACAACACCGGACGCTCGGCCGGCGATCCCGTCACCGCCTGCATCAGGGCCGCCATCTTGCGCGCGTGCAGGGGCGCGACGCGCGTATCGCCGTCGCCGCTGATGAAGAGGACGGCGGGATACCGCACACCCTTCCGTACGTTGTGGTACGGCGAGTACGCGCGCAATGCCGGGAACTGGCCGGGGTCGTCCGCGGAGCCGTACTCGGGCACCCAGTAGCGGGCCACGAAGAACCGGTGATAGCGCAGCATGTCGAGGAGCGGATAGCTGCACACCACGGCCCGGAACAGCTCCGGGCGCTGGGTCATGGCCGCGCCCACGAGCAGGCCGCCGTTCGATCCCCCCGAGATGGCCAGGGTATCGGGCGAGGCGTACTTGTTCGCCACCAGCCATTCCGCGGCGGCCATGAAGTCGTCGAAGACGTTCTGCTTCTTGTCGAGCATGCCCGCGTGGTGCCACGCCTCCCCGTACTCGCCTCCGCCCCGGAGGTTGGCCAGCGCGTAGACGCCGCCGTTCTCGATCCAGAACACGGCCCGGGCAGAGAAGGCCGGCAGCTGCGCCTGGTTGAATCCGCCGTAGGCGGTGAGCAGGGTCGGACGCTTGCCGTCCAGGGCCAGCCCCTTGCGATGGGCCACGAACATCGGCACGCGCGTCCCGTCCTTCGACGGGTAGAAGACCTGGCGCACCTCGACCGCTTCGCTCTGCACGGGCACGTCGGCGCGCGCCCACACGTCGGCGGCCCCGGTGGCCACGCGATAGCGATAGATGGTCTGCGGCTGCGCGAAGGACGAGAACGAGAAGAAGGCCTCGCCGAAACTCCAGTCGCCCGCGATGGCGCCCGCGGAGCCGATGCCCGGCAGGGGCACCTCGCGCACGAGGGTCCCCGACGGCGTGTAGGCCTCGATCTTCGGCTGCACGTCCTGGAGGCGGCTCACGAAGAGCTGGCCGCCCGCGATGCTGAGCGCGCTGATGACCGACTTGCCCTCGGGAACGACCTCGCGCCATCGGTCGCGCGCGGAGTCGCGCAGGTCCACGGCCATCACGCGCGAGTTCGGCGCGTTCCAGTTCGTCTTGAGGAAGAGGGTGTCTCCGCCGATCGTTCCCGTGAAGACGGCGTCGAGGTCGTTGACGATGGGCCGCAAGGGCGTGCCCTTGGCCAGGTCCTGCGCGTAGAGCTCGGTCTTGAGGCCGGCGGAGCCGTGGAGGACGGTCACGAGGAGATAGCGGCCGTCGCCGGAGAGGTCGACGCCGATGATCTTCTCGGGGCCGTAGCCCTTGCCGAACAGCTCCTCGTCCGCCGGCGCGGAGCCGACGCGATGGCGATAGACGCGCGGGCCCTCCGGAGTCAGGCGAGAGTAGTAGACGCTCGCCTTGTCCGCGGCGATGGCGATGCCGGAGTAGCGCGCCTTGGGCAGCGACTCGACCTCCCGCCGCGAATCCACGTCCATGAGACGCACTTCGATCTCGTCCTGGCCTCCCTGCCGCAGGCCGTAGGCCAGGAGACGACCGTCGGGCGAGACGTCCTGGAAGTTGGCCGAGATCGCGTGCTCCGCGCTGAGTCCATGCGGGTCGACGAGGACCTCCGCCGGTCCCTCCCCCTTCCGGACGTAGAGGATCGCCTGTTCCTGGTCCGGGCCCCGCTTGCTGTAGAAGAAGCGGCCCCCGCGCACGAAGGGGACGCTGACGACGTCGACCTTGATGAGCTCGGTGAGGCGGCGCTCGATCCGCTCCTTGCCCGGGAGACCGCCGATGACGGCCTCCGTGTAGGCGTTCTCGGAATCGATCCAGGCCCGCGTCTCGGGCGCGGCCTGGTCCTCCAGCCACCGGTAGGGATCGAGGACGGTCACGCCGTGCAGCGTGTCCGCGGTCTCCGTGGCCCGGGTGTCCGGCGGCCGGGGATCGGCGGCCTCGCCGGCCCGGCCGAGGACGAGCGCGGCGGGAAGGGCGGCGGCGGTCAGGACGAGGCGGCGCCACCTCACTCGATCACTCCGATGTTCGCGATGGTGCCGCCCCTGGTCATGCTCGGCACGCTGCAGATGTAGAGCACCTCCCCCGCCACCGGCGCCCGGGCCTCGAAGATCTTCTGGCCGAACAGATCGGTGACGTACCCGAGGGGCGCGTCCTTGGCCACGGTGGCCCCGCGCTTGACCAGCGGGTAGAACACGCCCGGCTGGTCGCTGCTGACCGTGGCCACGCTCGTGATCCAGACGGGCTTGCGCACGGCGTCGGGCGCGCCGGGCAGCATCTTGAGGTAGCGCATGACGCCCAGCGAGCCGCGCACCAGCGCGTCGACGTCCTCCGCCTCGACCGTGCCCGCGTGGCCCGCCTCCGCCGTGATCGACGGCTTGCCGCGCGTGGTTGCCGTGTTCTCGAGGTAGCGCGAGGCGGACGGGTCCTGCGGACGGTCCGTGGACACGATGATGTGGTCGAGGCCGAAGGCCAGCACCATGTCGCGCGAGATCCGGTCCTGGTCCTCGTGGCCCGTCTTCGTCCAGTAGCTGTACGGCCGCAGGCTCTCGTCGAGGTCGCCGCCGTGCAGGTCGATCAGGTGGTCGCTCCGCTCCACGACCTGCTGCGTCATGAGGTACGAGGCGCGCTCGGTCTGGGTGCCGTCGGCCCGGCCGGGATAGAAGCGGTTCATGCTCTTGCCGTCGACGGGATTGACGTGGACGACCTTCTGGTCGAAGGAAGCGCGGTTGACCAGCGGCACCAGGATCACGGTGCCGGCGATCTGTCCGGCGTCGAGGTCGCGGATCAGCTTCTCGACCGCGATGATCGACGCGTACTCGGTGCCGTGCGCGCCGGACACGATGGCCAGCACCGGCCCCGGGCGCGCTCCGTGCACGACCGCGACGGGGATGCTGGTGGCGGCGTCCACGCCCGCCGGGACCTCGATGAATCCGGTCGCGGTGTGGCCGCGCTCCGCGCGCGCGGTGCCGACGGTGAACGTCGGATCGGCCGCGGCGAGGGAGAGGACGATGGCGGGGGCGAAGAGGAGCTTCATAGTCAGGCCGCGCTGGTCAGGCTCGCCTTGCCGGTTCCTCGCGCCAGGCGCCGCAGCCCCACCGCCATCGCGCCGAAGAGGATCCCCCCGACCACGGTCAGGAAGATCCAGAGCGACATCTGGGGGAGGACGGCCGTCCAGCCGAAGAGTCCCCACGGTCCCATGGGCGGGAAGTCGGGCCGCGGCTTCGCGTAATGCGAGTCCCAGCCCAGGAAGATGGCCAGGAACATGATCACGACCACGGGAATGCGCGCGGCCAGGCCGTATGCGAACAGGACGCGCCAGAGCGCGGGCCACGCCGAGCGGGCCATCACGATCGCGATCCAGGAGGCCACCCCGAAGATGGCGAGCTGGGCGAGGGGCGACTTCGGGAAGAGCACGAGCGATGCGAAGCCGAGCGCGAGGTTCACGAGGAATGCGAGGACCGGCCATCCGAATGCCTTCCCGAGGCTCGGCGGCCCTTCGCCGTCCTTGGCGAGGCGCAGCGCGAACAGCACGCCGAAGACCGGAATCAGCCAGACGATGCCCACGAGGGCGCCCGGCCCTCCCGCGTCGCGGTTGAACAGGGCCGGCGACCAGCGGGCCAGCTCGCCGGCCAGCCTCAGCAGGGTGACGGCGAGGGTGACGACGGTCGCCACGACGAAGAGCCGGCGGAGGGCAGGATTCACGGGTACCTCCAGAGCGGTGAGCGGGAGTGTACCTCCGGCGTCAATCCCGGGTTGTCCAAGGCGACGGACGCGGTTGTCGTCGCGAGGAGACGGCCGTCCGAGGTCACCCTTCATGAAGAGCGCCCGCAATGACGCGGAGCACACACGGGTTGCGCGGCAATCCGTCCCGTGGCACGGGCGTTGCTGCCTTCATTGACACATGGACCAAGGAGGTTTCCGCGTGGCACACCGAAAGGCGCTGGCCGCTTTGTCCCTCGTGGCCGTAGCTGGCCTCGCCGTCCTCACACCGTCCACCGCCGACGCCCGTCCCCGAGGCCGTTTCCGGGGCGGAGCCGTGATCGGCGGCTTCTACGATCCCTTCTACTTCAATCCGTTCTACAGCCCCTTCGCCTTTGGCTATGGCTACGGCTGGGGCGGGTATCCCTACGCCGCGTACGGACCGTACGGCCCTTACGGCTACGGGCGCTCGTACGATACGAGCGGCTCCGCGCGCATCCAGGTGACGCCGAAGGAAGCGGAGGTCTACGTCGACGGCTATCGCGCCGGACGCGTGGACGACTTCGACGGCACGTTCCAGCGTCTCAACGTGCGGCCGGGCCCGCACGAGATCACGCTCTACCTTCCCGGCTATCGCACCCTGACCGAGCGGGTCTACATCGGCGAAGGCTCGACGATGAAGCTCAAGCAGTCGCTCGAGAAGCTCGCGCCCGGTGAGACGAGCACGCCTCCGCCGGCTCCCCCCCGGGAGGAGCGGCGCTCGCGCGGCCGACGGACGGACGCGGGCGACGATCGCGACGATCGCTAGTCCTCGACCTTGACGCCGTGCGGCGGCGTGGGTACGGTGCCCGATCGTGCTCCGCCGCCGCGCCGTCTTCCCGCTGTTCGCGCTCGTCTTCGGGACGTACGCGTACTTCTACCAGGCGGGCGGCTGGAACCAGAACTCGCGCTTCGACCTGACGCGCGCGATCGTCGAGCAGGGCACGCTCTCCATCGACGCCTACCAGGAGAACACCGGCGACAAGGCCCAACGCGAGGGGCACTGGTTCACGGACAAGGCCCCGGGGCTGTCCATGCTGGCCGTGCCCGCCTACGCCGTCGTCCACGCCGTGCGGCCGGGGGCGATCGTCGCGGGGTCGTACCTCGGCACGCTGTTCGCGGTCGCGCTCCCGTCGGCGCTGGCCGCGCTGCAGCTCTTCGCGCTGGGACGAGCGATGGGCGTCTCCGCGGCGTGGTCGGCCGCACTGACCGTCGCCTACGCGCTGGGCACCCTCGCGCTCCCCTACTCCACGATCTTCTACGGACATCAGCTCTCGGCGGCCCTGGGTCTGTGCGCGTTCGCCCTGGTCTGGCGGGGGCGGGCGCCCGTCCTGGCCGGCCTGCTGCTCGGCGTCGCCGTCTGTGTGGACTACACGTCCGTGATCCTCGTGCTTGCCGTCCTCGGCTACGCGCTCGCGAAGCGGGGCGCGCGCGGAACGGCCGGGCTGATCGCAGGCGGCGTGCCCGCGGCCATCGCCCTGGGCGCGTATCACGCGGCGGCGTTCGGTCATCCCCTCGCCCTGCCCTACGAGTTCGTCCTCCAGGAGCACCGCCGCCAGGGCTGGTTCATGGGGATCGCGGCGCCGGATCCGCGCGTGATCGTGGCCCTGCTCGTGGGGCCGTATCGCGGCCTGTTCTACGGGTCGCCCTGGCTGGTGGCCGGCCTCCCGGGCCTGGTCGTCCTCGCCCGCCGCGGCTTCCGCCCGGAAGCGATCACCTGCGGCGCGATCGTGCTCGCCTACCTGCTGCTCAATGCCGGGCTCGTGGATTGGCACGGCGGCTGGGCCATGGGGCCGCGCTACCTGATCCCCGCGATTCCGTTCCTGGCCGTCGGCGCGATGGGACTCCTGCTCGCCTGGCCCGCGGGATCCGTGCCGAGACGCGCGGCTGCGTGGACCTTCGCGTCGGCCGTCATGGTGTCGATCGCCTTGATGCTGATGGGCACCGCCGTCCGCCCGGACGTGCCCCTCACCATCGAGCGCCCGTTCGCGCAGTTCGTGATCCCGTCCTTCGGGCACGGCCGGGTGGCACGCAGCAACCACGCCATCGACGGCGAGGGGGCGAGCGGCGTGCGCGCGGCCTGGAACCTCGGCCACCTCGTGGGGCTCGAGCGGCTGCCGACGCTCCTGCCGCTGGCGGCCTGGGTGGCGCTCACGGGATGGTGGCTGGCGCGCACGGCACGCGCGGAGGACGCCGCGGGCGATTAGCGGCTACTTCTTGCGGCGGTCCGGCTTGACCGGGCGATCGTGCCCCAGCGTCCAGGCGGGAGGGTCGCTGGCCGGGAAGGATTCGCGAATGGCTTCGTCGATCTTGGCCTGCTCGTCCTCGCCCCCCGCGCGCGACCCCACCTGCTTGCGCCGCTCTCCCGCGGCGGGCACGCCCTTCTTCTTCTTCCCCAACACCGGGCCTCGCTTGGCGAGCGAGTCGAGGCCGACCCGCCCGCATCCTCCGATTGAACCACGGACCTCACGCGTAGCGGAGGGAAAAAAACGGGGGGCCCGAAGGCCCCCCGCAAGACGGTCGACGACGCGAGACCGGACCTCAGGCCGCGCGCTCCGGAACCGCCACGTACAGCGTCTGGTCGCCGCGACGCACGAGGACCAGGGCCGGCTTGCCCTTGGACCTGCCGAGGGCGGCGTGGACATCCGAGGACGAGCGCACCGGCGTGCCGTTGATCTCTTCCAGCACGTCGCCGACGCGGATGCCCGCGTCCGCGGCCGGGCCGGAGGGATCGACGCCCGTGACTTCGAGGCCGGAGTCACCCTTCTGGAGAGCGAGGCCCAGAGCGCCCCGCGTGCCCCGCTCCGCGGGAGCGGACGAGTCGTCCTTGGCCGTGCGCGGCATCTCCGCGAGACGCACGCTCACCTGCCTCTCCTGGCCGGCCCGCCAGACGGTCAGGCTGACGGTGCTGCCCGGCTTGAGTCGGGACACCGAGTTGCGAAGCGAGTTGCTGTCCTTGACCGCCTGGCCGTCGATGCCGACGATGACGTCACCGCGCTTCACGCCCGCCTTCTCGGCGGGGCTGCCCTCCGAGACCGCGCTCACCAGCGCGCCCTTCACCTCGGACAGCCCCAGGCTGCCCGCGATGTCGGAGTTGATGCCCTGGACGGTCACGCCCAGCATGCCGCGATGGACGGTGCCGCCGCTCACGAGCTGGTCCATGACGTTCTTCGCCATGTTGGAAGGGATGGCGAAGCCGATTCCGATGTTGCCGCCCGAGGTCGAGAGGATCTGCGAGTTGATGCCGATCAGCTCGCCACGCGTGTTGACGAGCGCGCCCCCGGAGTTGCCCTGGTTGATGGGCGCGTCGGTCTGGAGGAAGTCCTCGTAGCTGCCGTCACCGGACCCGGTCGCGCGCCCCTTGGCGCTGACGATGCCCATGGTCACGGTCTGGCCCACGCCGAGCGGGTTGCCGACCGCGAGGGCCACGTCGCCGACGCGCACGCGGTCCGAATCGCCGAGGGGCAGGGTCTGGAGCGTCTTGGCGTCCACCTTCAGCACGGCGAGGTCGCTGGGAGCGTCCGCGCCGACCACGGTGGCCTTGAGCGTCCGGCCGTCGGTCAGCTCGACCTCGACCTGGCGCGAGCCCTCGACGACGTGGTTGTTGGTCAGGATGTAGCCGTCGGCGGTGACGACGACACCGGAGCCGAGCGCACCTTCACGCCGCGGCTGCGGGGGCGCTTGCCGGCGCCCGGGGAACTGGCGGCCGAAGAACTCCTCGAAGGGGTCCTGCCCGCCGAACGGGCTCTCGTCCGCCACCTTCAGCACGCGCTGCGAGCGGACGGTCACCACCGCCGGGGCCACCTTGGCCACGACGTCGGCGTAGGAGCCTTCCGCGTGCGCCAGGGGCGCGGCGGAGACAGGAGCCGCGAACACGACGGAGGCGGGGGCATGGCTCGTGGCCAGGCTGCCCGCCGCGGCCGAGCCCGCGATCAGCGCGCCCACCATCAGGATCCCGGTCAGCCGCCGCGGGCGCGGCGCGGTGGCCCGGTCACGAATTTGCCATTGCATCTTTGGATATGTCCTTTCGCGCCGGAGATGACGCCGGCCTCTAGAGAGTACGAGACCGGCCATGACCATGCGCTTTCGCGCACATGACACTTCTGTAATGTGTCAGCAGGCGGGGAGGCGGACCACGAACGTCGAACCCTGACCGGGCGTGGAGGTGGCCGCGACGCGGCCGGCGTGGGCCTCCACGATCGCCTTGACGAGGCTGAGGCCGAGGCCCAGGCCGCGCTCGGACCGGCTGGCGTCGCCCCGGTAGAGGCGCTCCCAGATGCGGGGCAGCTCGCCGGGCGGGATGCCGGCGCCGGTGTCGGTCACGGTGAGGACGGCCTCCGCTCCGTCGAGCGCCGCCTGCACCTCGACCCGGCCGCCCGCAGGCGTGTACTTGATCGCGTTGTCGAGGAGGTTGGCCACGACCTGGCGCATGCGGTTCCGGTCGGCGGAGACGCACACCCCGGGCGCGCACCGGCTTTGCAGGACGATGTGCTTGTCCTCGGCCACGTCGGAATAGAGGGTCACGGCGTCGCGGACCACCTCCGCCAGATCGAGGCGCTCGCGCGAGAGACGCATGGCGCCGACTTCCGCCTCCGAGATGTCCATCAGCGTATCGAGCATCGCGGCCACGCGTTCCGCCTCCTCGAGGCAGTCCGCCAGCGCCTCGCGCGGATCGCGCGCGTCGGCCCCCGTACGCAAGCCGGCCTCGGCGGCGGCACGGAGCCGCATCATCGGCGTGCGCAGGTCGTGTGCGACGTTGTCGAGCGAGCCGCGCATGGCCGCGATCAGGCCCTCGATGCGGTCGAGAAGCGCGTTGACCTGCGCCCCCAGCTCGTCCAGGGGGTCGGCGGTGTCGCGGACGGGGACGCGCGCCCCGAGCCTTCCCGTCTCCAGGATGTCCCGGATGGTGCGGCCAAGGTCGCGGAGGGGCTGCAGGGCGGAGCGGGTCAGGACGTATCCCCCGCCCGCGGCGATCAAGCCGATGAGGACGAAGACGACGAGCAGCGACCGCCGTACGCGAGCCAGGAGCTCGGCGCGGGGCTCGGTGCTCTTGCCCACCTGGAACAGCACTCCGTCCGGGAGCCGTGCGGACAGGACCTCGAGCACCGCCCCGCCGGTGCCGCTGGACAGCTCGGACCAGCCGTCCGCGGAGGGTCGGAAGCGCGCCACGTCGAAGTCGGTCCACCCGTCGGGCATGCTGAAGTACACGGCCTGCGCCCCGCCGCCCAGCACGCGCACGAAGAGCGGCTCGTAGCGTCCACCCGCGCGCTCCGCCTCGATCACGCGCTCGAGCAGGCCGAGCCCGCCGCGCTCGTAGGCGGAGGCGTAACGGGAGAGGGTCGCACCCACGACCTCGCGGTCCCGCTGCTGGAGGGAGAAGGAGAGCAGGCCGTAGGTGGTCGCGATGAGGGCGAGGGCGCCGCCTCCGAACAGCGCCGCGTACCAGAGTCCCAGCCGGAGGCTGAGCGCCCCCGGCAGCTTCTCACGCCGGGCGGAGGACATATCCCATGCCGCGCACGGTGTGGATCATCGGGGTGGCGAAGCTCTTGTCGACCTTCTCGCGCAGGCGGTGCACGAGCACGTCCACCACGTTCGTGCGCGGGTCGAAGCTGTAGTCGAAGACGTGCGAGAGGATCATGGCCTTGGACACCACCCGGCCGGCGTTGCGCATGAGGTACTCGAGCAGCGCGTACTCGCGCGGCCGCAGGTCCAGCCCCCGCCCGCCGCGCTCCACCTTGCGCGAGACGAGGTCGAGGACGAGGTCGCCGACGACGAGGCGGGTGGGCTCGACCGCGCCCGTCGCGCGGCGAATGAGGGCCTGGACCCGCGCGAGCAGCTCCTCGAACGCGAAGGGCTTGGTGAGGTAGTCGTCGCCGCCCGCCTGCAGGCCGCGCACGCGGTCGTCCACCGATCGCTTGGCGCTGAGGATGATGACGGGCACGGTGAGGCGACGGCGCCGCAGCTCCTCGATGAGGGCGAGGCCGTCCAGGCCGGGCAGCATGAGATCGATGATGGCGAGGTCGTAGCTCTCGCGGCTGGCCATCTCCAGGGCCGCTCCGCCGTTGCCCGCCTGGTCCACGGCGAAGCCTGCTTCCTTCAGGCCCTTGACCAGGAACGACGCGATGGCGGGATCGTCTTCGACGACGAGGAGCCTCACCCCGAGAGGGTAACCTACGCGGCGCGCGGGTCTCCGGCCGTGCGATCAGAACCGGCCCCGGATCCGCCTGCGCGGCCGCGCAGCACGCTGTGGCGCCGCCCGTACCCGAAGTAGACGGCGAGACCGACGACCAGCCACACCAGCAGCCGGATCCAGTTCTCCGCGGGAAGGGAGAACATCAGGAGCAGGCACGACGCGATGCCGAGCGCCGGCAGCACGGGGACCAGGGGCGCACGGAACGGGCGATCGGCCTCGGGATGGGTCCGCCGCATCACCAGGACCGCCGCGCACACGATGACGAAGGCGAGCAGCGTCCCCATGTTGACGAGGGCGAGCAGGACGTCGATGGGCAGCAGCGCGGACAACGCGCCCACGAAGGCGCCGGTGACCAGGGTCGATTTCCACGGTGTGCGGAAGCGCTCGTGCACGGAGGCGAAGAAGGAGCGCGGCAGCAGGCCGTCCCGCGCGATGGCGAGCAGGATGCGTGCCTGGCTCAGCATCGTCACCAGCATCACGGAGGTGATGCCCGCCACCCCGGCCACGCCCAGGATCACCTGCGCCCAGCGCAGCCCGACGCGCCCGAAGGCGTCCGCCACGGGCGCGGCCATGTCGAGCTGATCGTAGCGGACCATCCCCGTGAGGACGGCCACCACGCCGACGTAGAGCAGCGTGCAGAGGATCAGGGAAGCGATGATGCCGGTGGGAACGTCCCGCTGCGGGTGGCGCGCCTCCTCCGCGTGCGTCGAGACGGAGTCGAACCCGATATAGGCGAAGAAGGCCA
>DASTLK010000753.1:0-3159 GCA_035715025.1 Vicinamibacteria bacterium | reverse complement strand
CAGCTCACCACGCCGCCCAGCGCGAGGGCCGACGTCAAGCCGCCCCCGCCCCCGCCCGAGAAGCCCCGAAAGCCGCCGGTGGTGGTGTTCGCGCTGCCCCTCGACGGTGACGGCGAGGTCGCCCAGGACAGCCGCTTCGTCGTGCAGTTCAGCAAGGACATGGACGAGAACACGTTCAACGGGCACGTCCTCCTGCGCTACACCGGTCCCGTGCTGCCCGGCGACCGCGGCTTCGACGGCCTGAAGCTGACCTACGACCGTGGCCGGCGCGCGCTCACCGTCGATCCCGGAGACGTGCTGCGCCCGCGCCGCCAGATCGAGCTGATCCTGCTGCCCGGGATCTCCGACATCGACGGGATGACCCTGATCCCACGCGGGACCTTGCAGAAGGCCGACATCGTCGACGTGCTGCGCTACCGCGTCGGGAGCTGAACCGGCGCCGCCGGCGCGTCCGTCTTCTTCAGCACCACGATCTCGGGGTCGACGAACTCGGCGGGCGGCCGCCGCCAGCCCGATTGACGGAAGCGCGCGGCCACTTCGTACCCACCGCGTCCCTCCAGGAGATCCCGGAAGAAAGCCGCGCGCTCGGGCGCCTGATCGGGGTGATCGAGGAAGCGCTCGTAGTAGGACGCGGTCAGTACGAGCCAGGGCGCGCCTTCGCGGCGGTAGGCAGAGGCGGCGGCGCGGAAGCGGTCGGGAGGCGCCATCTCGCGTGAGAGGGTGGGGACGATGCGCAGGCTTCCGCGCGGCCGCGCCGGCCCATAGCCGGGACTATTGGCGATGAGATCCACCGGCGCCGCCGGGGGGACGTTCGCTTCGAGCCAGCGCGCGGCGGCGTAGCGCGAATCCACGAAGAAGAGGCGCAGCACGAGGGCCGTGCCCAGCGCCGCGCGCGCCAGAACCAGGCCGGCCAGCGTCGCCCGTGCGGGCGGAGGCGGGATCGCGCGCAGGGCGAGGGCGGCGCACAGCGCGGCCGCGGGCAGGGCCGGAGCCAGGAAGCGCATGGCCTGGTGGCCGGACGAGGCCACCAGCAGGTACGGCGCCACCGCGGCGCTGAAGGCGACGGCGGCGGCGCGGTCGCCGCGCCAGCCGCGCGCGGCGGCGACGATCGTGCCCGCCACCGCCGTCACCGCGAGCGGTCCCGTGAGCGCGCCCGCCAGCAGCTCGAGGTACGGCCAGAACGAAGTCGAGGCGGAGGCGAGGCCCTTGTACTCGTGGCGGGTCTGCTGATTGAAGGCAAGGTCGCTCAGGAACGCGGGGGCGCGCAGGACGGCGTAGGGCGTGGCCGCCGCGAAGGCGATGGCGGCCAGAGCGGCGAGGGCGATCGCATCCACCCGCGCCAGGGGCCCGGCCCACGCCGCCCCGCGGCGCGCGGCCACCCCGATCACGACGAGCGCGGCCCCCGCGGCGGCCAGGAGCATGGCCATCGACTGGACGAAGCCGGCGGCGCTCTCGGGACGGAGGAGACGCGCGTCCGGGAGGTGCAGGCTCCCGGCCAGCGCGTGGCCGGGACCGGTGGCGAGCAGGGCCGCGATCACGACGAGAACGGCGCCGGCGACGGCGACCAGGTTGGCCTCCAGCCGCGTTCGATCCTCTCCCGTCCGCGGCCGCAGCCAGACCGCGACCAGGCACGGGACGAGCAGCGCCGCCGCGGTGTACTTCGTGGCCGCGGTCAGGCCGAGCGTGATCCCGAGCAGGGCGACGCCGCGCCGGCCCCGGAGATGGTCGAGGGCGAGGAGCAGGGTGGCCGCGGTCCCGAGCAGGAGCCACGGCTCCGGAGTCGCGAAGTGGCAGAGGTTCACGACACCGGGCGAGAGCGCGAACAGCGCGGCCGCGAGTACGGACAGGTCCCGGCGCATCCGTCCCGCCGCCAGTCCCAGCGTCCACACCGCCGCCGCCCCCGCCAGCGCGGACAGGACTCGTCCGGCCAGCAGGGGATCCGCGGCTCGCCCGCGCAGCCAGCCCGCCTCCGCGGCCCGGGCCTGGGCCAGGAGCACCGGCCATTCGACGTAGAGCGGAAGGGAGGGGTTGATGAACGATTCGGGCTCCAGCGTCCCTTCGCGCGCCATGCGCGCGGCCGCGTCCGCCTTCTCGTCCGGATGCCAGCGCGCGGGCAGGCCCCAGGTCAGGCCGGCCAGGTTCAAGACGAGACCGGCCAGCGCGACCGCGACCAGGGGGAGGCGAGATCCGGCCGGCGCCGCGCCGACGGCCGTGGCTACGAGCCCCCGAGGAGCTTTCGCAGCTTGCCGGGCAGCGTCGCCGCCTTGGCGACGGTCTCCTCCGCCATCTTCTTTCGTTTCGCGTGCAGCCGCGCGCGCAGCGCGTCGTCCTGGAGGGCGAGGATGGCCACGGCCAGGTGCGCCGCATTCTTGGCCCCCATCAAGCCGACGCCGACCGCGGCCACGGGGACGCCCGGAGGCATCTGGACGGTGGCCAGCAGCGCGTCGAATCCGCCCAGGGGCGAGCTGTCCAGGGGCACGCCGATCACGGGCAGGGTCGAATGCGCGGCCATGGCCCCGGCCAGGTGCGCGGCCCCGCCCGCCCCCGCGATGATGACGCGCAGTCCGCGCGCGGCCGCTTCGCGCGCGTAGGTGGCCGCCTCCTCCGGGCTGCGATGCGCGGAGAGGACGCGGATGTCGTACGGCACCTGGTAGTCCTCGAGCACGCGCGCGCACTCCGCCATGGCGGGGAGGTCGCTGTCGCTCCCCATCAGGATCGCGACCACGGGGGAAGGGGCGCTCATGGAGGGATCAGCGCGGGGCGTGGAGGCGCGCGAGCGCCTTCTGGCCGATGTCCTTGCGGTAGTGCATCCCGTCGAACGAGATCTTCTTCACCGCCTCGTAGGCGCGCTGCACGGCGGCATCGAGGTTGGCCCCCAGCGCGGTCACGCCCAGCACGCGCCCCCCGACGGTGACGACCTTCCCGTTGCGGTTGCCCGTCGCGGCATGGAAGACCATCACATCGCTCAGGCCCTGGAGCGCGTCGAGCCCCTTGATCTCCTGCCCCGTCTCCGGCGCGTCCGGATAGCCGCGGGTCGTGAGCACCACGCAGAGCGCCGCTTCCTTGGCCCAGTCGATCTTGCTCTCCTTCAAGTGCCCCTCGGCCACGCCCTGGAGGATGGGCACGATGTCCGAGCGCATGCGGGCCATGATGACCTGG
>DASTLK010000752.1:0-2747 GCA_035715025.1 Vicinamibacteria bacterium | reverse complement strand
AGCGCCGGCGCACGACCGAGCGGCCCCAGCGGCCCGTCGCGGGCGTCACCGCTCCTCCGCGCACGTGCCTTGACCGGCAACGCTTCGGCCCAGCGGCTGGCCCATGCGGACGAAGCACTCGATCTCCCTTGCCGTCAGCGCGCACAGGTCCGCGTCGAGCGCGATGGCGCCCTCCCGGAAGAGAAGGACCACGGTCGACCCGCCCAGCTCGAAC
This sequence comes from Vicinamibacteria bacterium, assembly GCA_035715025.1. GTDB lineage: Bacteria > Acidobacteriota > Vicinamibacteria > Fen-336 > Fen-336 > AA29. The sequence goes on along the minus strand of DASTLK010000752.1, from coordinate 2,533 downwards.
CAGCCTTTGGGGTCGCCCTTTTCGACGTGGGTCCCCGGTCGGAAGACCTGCCGGATCGAGCCGACCGTGAGCGCGCCCACTTCCACGATGGCCATGGGGCCGAAATGATCGGAGTCGAACGACGTCACCATCCGGTGGTTCTCGGCGAAGAACGGGACGAGGCCGCGCTCGGCGTAGGGACCGCCCGCGTGGTAGCGGCCGGGGATCGTGCGCGGGGCGCCGGGCGTGCCCGAGTCGGGGAATTGGAAGTGATGGAAGTCGGCGAGGGCGAGCCGGCAGACGATCATGGAGCCGCCCGCGAACGTCGCGGCCAGGGCGGCATCACGCAGCAGCCCTTCCAGATCGAAGAGGGCGCGCTTGATCCGGAACCTCGCCCCTGCGTCCAGGCGCGGATAGGCCAGCACTTTCCCGTCGACGGGAGCGACCAGCACCCCGCGCTCGGAGCAGACGGGCCGCGCGCCTGGCCGCCAGGGGCGGACGAAGAACTCCTGGAAGCTTCCGAAATCCGCGATGCCCTGCGCCGACTCCGACATGTCGATCGCCATCCGATCGACGAAGGCGGGGATGCGGCGCGCGCTCCAGCGGGTCCGCTGCAGCGCCCCCCACAGCCGCGAGGGCAGCGCCGTGCCCACCAGGAGCCAGGCCAGGAGGCCGCCGCCGCGCGCGTTGTAGAGCCAGTGGAGGAAGCCTCGCGCGTACACCCTCTCCGTCCGCAACGAGCCCCGCTCGCGGTCGTAGTACGTGAGCGCGGGCGCCGTCACGCGGCCCTCTCGTAGAGGGCATATTCGCGGAAGGCGTCCCGGGCGTAGGCGCCGAACAGCCGGCGCACCGGGTTGCCCCGCGCGACGAGGGACGCCACCACCGCGTCGCACCGCTCGGCGCGTATCAAGTCGAGCGTGTGATGGAACGCGGCGCACGCGAGCCCGGTGTGCCGTCGCGCCTCCGCGGGCGTGATCCCGCCCAGGTGGAAAAGCAGGCGGCTGGCGCGCCGGCGGCGCCAGAGGAACCTCAAGCGTCCGGCGAGGGAGCTGCTTCCGTTCATGGCGCGCACGGCGTCCGCCACGTCCACGAAGACGGCCGTGAACCCCGCCAGCGCGCCCGTCTCGTCGAACACGAACGTGGAGCAGCGCGGGTGGAGGACGTGGCGGGCCAGGCTCATCAGCTCCCGGAACTCGGCCAGGGCGATGGGCGTGTAGCCGGGGAACGACGAGAACGACTGCGTCAGGACGTGGTGAAGAAGGGCCACCCTCTCGTCGAACGGGTAGCGGCCGAAGGCCTCGAAACGGTAGCCGCGCGCCACGAAGTCGCGCCCGGAGAGGCCGCGCGAAGAAGATAGCCCCTCCGCGGGAACGGAGCCGGGCAGCTCGAACGAGCTCCAGCGGCGGCACACCGTGAACCCGAGGCGCTCGAACACGTCCGGGTAATAGGGCTTGTTGCACGGCTCGCCGAAGAAGCGCTCGCGCTCGAAGCCGCGGGTCATGAACCGATAGCCGTGCCAGATATCGAAGTTGAGCGGCCCGCGGACGCGCCGCACGCCGTACGCCGCGCGCAGCCATTCGACGGCGGCGCCCAGGACGTCCTCCGCGGCCGCGTCGTCGCGTGCGGCCTCGAACAGTCCGACCGCTCCTTCCGCGGCGCCGTCCTCCCCGCGCCGCGCGCCGTTCACGGTGGCCATGACGCGGGCGACGGCGTGCCCGCCCGCCAGGGCGAGGAAGCGCCGATGGTCGTTGCCCGAGCGCGCGTAGAACGGGAAGGCGGGCGAGAGCTGCGCTTGGAGCTCCACCCGGAGCGGCGGTACCCAGCCCGGGTCGCCGCGGTAGAGGTCGTATCCGAGATCGATGAAGCGGGCCGTCGCCTCGCGTTCGAAGGTGAAGGTCACGAGGCCCATCGCACCTCTCCCGTGCTGCCGTCGATGCGGAGGGCGGCGCCCTCCGGGATGAGCGTGGTGGCGCCGGTGGCGCCGACCACGGTCGGGATGCCCAGCTCGCGTCCGATGATGGCGGTGTGCGAGAGGAGGCTCCCCCTCTCCACCACGATCCCCGCCGCCGACATCATGAGGAAGACCCAACCGGGATCGGTGGATCGCGCGACGAGGATGGAGTCGCGGCCGGCCACCATGTGCTCGGGATCGATCACGACCGAGGCCCGGCCGGTCGCGACCCCGGCCGAGCACCCGGTGCCCTTCAGCACCGCGCGCGCGCCCGGCACCGCATCCGCAAGTGGAAGGGGACTGCACTGTGGGATGCCCGTCGTCTCCCGCCGCGGGGGCGCCGGGATCTCCGCGTAGCGCGCGTAGTCGGCCTTGCGGAGCGCGACGAGCCTCGCGAGGTCCCCGGTCACGCCGGTGCCCCGGCCGAGGTCCAACAGTTCCTCGACGGTGAGGTAATGGACGTCCGACGAGGCCTCCAGGATCTGCTGCCGCTCGAGCAGGCCGCCGAGCCGGAGGAACAGCCGTCGCACCATCCCGAAGAGACGCGTGCGGGCCAGGCGCATGTCTTCGCGCGCGCGGATGGCGGCCCGGGCTCGGTCGAGG
>DASTLK010000751.1:0-11660 GCA_035715025.1 Vicinamibacteria bacterium | reverse complement strand
GCGCGGCTTGGTGATGCCGTGGCCGAAGCCCGCGTACACGATCATCTTGGCGGGCACCCCCACGTCCCGCAGCCCGCGGAAGAGCTCGTAGCCGTTCGGGATGGGCACGCGCCGGTCGTTCTCGCCGTGCTGGATGAGGGTCGGGGTCTTCGCCTTCTTGATGGTGGTGATGGGCGAGGTGCGTGCGTAGATCTCGGGATCGTCCCAGGGCGTGGCGTGCAGGTACTGGCGCGTGAAGGGCGTGATGTCGGTGTTGACGTAGTACGTCGTCCAGTCGCTGATGCCCGCTCCCACGGAGATGGCCTTGAAGCGATCGGTGTTGGTGGCCAGGAACGCGGAGATGTACCCGCCCTGCGACCAGCCCATCACGCCCAGGCGGTCGGGATCGGCCAGGCCCTGGGCCACCAGCGCGTCCACTCCGCTCATCACGTCCGCCATGTCGCCCACCCCGAGGTTGCGCACGTTGAGGGCGCGGAAGGCGCCGCCGTACCCGGCGCTGCCGCGATAGTTCGGCTCCAGCACGAGGGCGCCCTTGGAGAGGAAGACCTCGATCGGGTAATAGCGGTTGCCGGGTGCCATCAAGGCGCGCGAGATCCCCGTCGGCCCGCCGTGGATGACGACGAGGAGGGGATAACGCCGGCCGGCCTGGAAGTCCGCGGGCTTGTGCAGGACGCCCTCGATCTCCGCCCCGTCCCCGCTCTTCCACCGCACCAGAGAGGCGGGGCCCACGGTCCATCCCGCCGTCTGCGCGGTCATGTTCGTGAGCGGCCGGGGCCGGAAGAGGTCGAGGGGAGAGACCGCGATCTCCGCGAGGTGCCGATCGTCGGCGGTGGTGAAGGCCGCGGTCTTGAAGTCGCGCGTGAAGGTGACGCCGCCAAGGGCAAGGCGGTCGGGGCCCGACACGCGGACGACCTCTCCCGTGGCCGGGATGCGGAACACGTGCGAGTCGGTGCGACGCAGCGCCGTCATGTAGATGCCGTCCGGGCCCCAGGCCAGAAGACTCGCGTCTTCGTCGAGGGATGCGGTCCGGTCGCGCACGTCCGCGGCCGCGTGCGCGGGCCGGCTCTCCACGTCCGCGAGGCGTACGGAGGCGATGTGGCCGTTCGCGTAGTAGTGATAGGGCGCGCCCAGCGCGGTCTCGAACGCGATCTCGCTCCCGTCGGGTGAGAAGGTGGGCGAGTCGTCGGGCCCGGGCAGGGCGACGATCGCCTTGACCGCTTCGGGATGCGCGCGCGCCACGAGGTACAGGTCGGAGTCCGAACGATGGGCGAGCAGCGGGCTGGGCGTGGCTGCGAAAGCGATCCGCTTCGAGTCCGGCGACCAGTCGAACTCGCCCACGCTGCGCCGGGGGTCGCGGGTGAGCTGGAGGGCGCGCGCGGGTGCGGCCCCTTGGGCCGCCTGGGCCACGTCCACGACCCAGAGCTGGCTCTGATCGAAGTCGCTCTCCACGACTTCGTAGTCGCCGTACTTCTCCTTCCGGTCCTTGAGCGCCTTCGCCTCCGGGACGGGCGCGACGAAGGCGATGGACTGGCCGTCCTTCGACCAGTGGAACGTGTCGATGCGCGCGCCGTGCGCGGTGAGAGGCCAGGCTTCCCCGCCGCCGGGCGCGATGAGCCAGATCTGGCGCGCATCGGGTTTGGTGCTGGCCGCGTCCTTGTCCTTTGCTTCCGGATCCCTTGGCCCCGTCACGCCCGCGCGCTCGGTCAGGAACGCGATCCAGCGCCCGTCCGGCGACCACTCCGCGGCGGTGGCCGGCTTCGCACCGCGCGTGAGCTGAACCAGCTTGCCCGAGGCCACGTCGGCCAGGAAGAGCTGGGTGATGTAGGCGTTCTCTTTCCAGTCCGTCTCTTGCCGCTCGTAGACGACGGTGCGGCCGTCGGGCGAGACGCGCGGGTTGCGCACGCTCATCAGCGAGAGGGATTGGTCGAGCGTGGGGGGAGTCCCAACCACCGGGCCGGGCGGTACGGCGAGCAGGATGGCGGCGGCGAGCAACGCTGGGCGCATGGAGGTCTCCCTTCGAGGCGGACAATTATCGGGCGTTTCCTCTCCGCGACGATGGGCGGGCGGTGCTTGCCGCTCGGTGGCAATTCTGTTGTGATCCTCGCCTCGTGAGATTCACCGCCGCCGCGCTGTCCGGAGCCGCTCTGGCCATGATCGGCCTCATGGACCCGGCGCTCCTCGCCGTGGGTCTGGCCGGCAGCGTCCTCGCGGTGGGGGCGGCGGTGTGGGGGCGACGCCATGGAGCCGGACATCTCCCCGTCCTGGTCGCCCTGGTCAGCGTGGGGTTCTCCGTCGCGGCTCTCGTCGGACCCGAGTTCCGCGCCGACGTGCCCACCCATTACGCCTATCTTCGCTCGCTGGCCTTTGACCACGACCTGGACTTCGCCAACGAGTGGAAGGCCTGGGGCTTCCCCGAGCGCCCGCGGACCGACACCGGCCTCCGCCCGAACGTGCACTCGCCGGGCTCGGCCCTGTGGTGGGTACCGTTCTTCCTGATCGCGCACGTGTATGTCGTGATCACGCACTTCCTCGGCCTGCGGCCGTGGCTCCCGGACGGATACGCGATACCGTACCTGAACTCCATCGCCGCCGGCACGATCACGACCGTCGTGGCCGGGAGCTACCTCCTGGCCCGATCGCTGCGCGACCACCTGAACTTGACCATGTCCCAGGCCGCGATCGTGGTCGCGGGCGCGGGTCTCACCTCGCCCGTGGCCTATTACGCGTTCGTGCTGCCCGGAGTCTCGCACGCCATCACGTTCGCGCTGGCCTGCGTCGTGACCTGGTGCTTCTTCGAGACGGACCGCTCGCCGTCCCGCCGCCGCTGGTGCGAGCTCGGCCTGGCCGTCGGCTTGACCGCCCTGGCCCGGCCCCAGGGCGCGGTCATCGGCCTCCTGCCCGCGGCCCTCGGCGTCCGCCAGCTCATCCGGGGGCAGGCACGGCCGGCGTGGATCGCGGCCGCCACCCTTCTGTCCATCCTCGTCGCGTCGCCCCAGCTCCTGATCTGGAAGCTCCTCTACGGACGGTGGTTCACGATCCCGCAGGGCCCGGGGTTCATGGACTGGTCGTCTCCGCACTTCGCGGATGTCCTGCTCTCGGCGCAGCGCGGCTTCTTCGACTGGACGCCCGTCATGCTCCTGGGCACTCTCGGGCTGCTGCTGCTCTCGCGCACCCTGCCCACGTTCGTTGCCGCGAGCTACGCCGTCCTCCTCGTCACCGCCTGGATCAACGGCAGCACGCGGGACTGGGAAGGCAGCGACGCGTTCGGCGGCCGCCGGTTCGACCTCACCGTGCCCCTCGTGGCCTGGGGGCTGGCCGCTCTCGCCCGCGCCTTCGCCGGATGGCTGCAGCGGCGGCCGTGGGCGGCCATCGCGACGATCCTAGCCGCGTGTGCCGTCTGGAACGCCGGGTTCATCCGCCTGTATCGGGTCCGCGGATTCATCGACGCCGCGCCCGTCGAATGGCTGGCGGGGGCGCAGGCGCATCAGCTCTACCGGCTGCTCGACGCGGGGGCCGGGCGCCTGGGCCCGCGCGCGCGGGCTCTCGTCTACAACGCGATGGTGGGCGAGTACTTCTACTACAACGTGAATCTCTCCGGCACCATCGACGTGGGAGCCGTCGACTCGCGGTGGCTCGCGGGCGGGTGGTCGGACGCGCAGCGGCGCGAGGATTGGCCGCCCTTCCGATGGGCGCTCCAGCCGGAGGCCTGCGTCCGCATCCCCCTGCAGCAGCCCCTCGCGCTCCGGAGCTTCATCCGGCTGCGCGCGCCCGCGCGCTTCCCCGTGCAGGACGTGAACATCATCAGCAACGGAGTGACCGTTGCCGGCGCCACCTTCGGGACAGAATGGACGGATGTCCCGTTCATCCTGCCCGCGGAGCGGCTCCACCCGGGGCTCAACAACGTCTGCTTCGAGTTCGCCCGCCGCCGGCCGGCCTCCGAGGGCGGCTACGCCGCCGCGGTGTCCCTCATCCAGCTTCCGTAGGGGTCGCCGCGGTCAAGGCTTGGCGGGGGTCTTGATCATGTCGAGGAAGCCCTGCAGCGTCGTGAGCTTCCGCGCGGACGTCGAGTACAGCTTGGCCGAGAAGATGGCGGTGGCGGCGTGGCCGGCCAGGAGCGTGAACAGCTCGAAGTCGGTCGGGGTGAACTCCGTCTTCTGGACGAGGAGCTTGTTGATGGAGATGACGCCGACCACGCTGTCCTTGATCTTGAGGGGGATGACCGCGGTCGGCTGATCGAAGGGCGTCGCCTCCTTGTGCGCGACCTTTGCCGCGAAGAAGTTCTCACCCGTCTTGGCGGCCAGGCCGATCGGCCCTTCGCCGATGCCGATGGTCGTGACGGGCGCGCTCGCCCCCTCCGAGGTCTCCAGCTCGAGCTGGCCCGTCTTGTCGCTCACCACGAAGATGTGGAAGGCTTCCGCCCCGATGAGGTTGATGACGATCTCCTGGACGATGCGGATGACCTCGCGGTAGTCCAGGGTGGAGTGGAGCTGATAGGAGGCCACGTAGAGGTTGGCCAGGTTGTTGTTCTGCTCCTCGATCTCGATGTAGCGGTCGGCGAACTCCTTGTTCTCCTCCTCGACCTTGCGGTAGCGGGTCTCGACTTCCTGCAGGCGCTGCTCCAGCTCGCGGACGCGCTCGTCCGACGGAGCCTGCGGTCCGCTGCCGGCGGAAGACTCCAGGCTCGCCAGCTTGAACCTCAGGCGCTCGTTCTCCTTGAGCAGCTCCTCCGTGAACTCCTTGGCCTTGAGGAAGACACCAAAGAATTCCTGGCTCTTCTGGACGGGGTCGTCTCCGCTGGGCATGGGCCTGAAGCTGGATTCTACGCGGGATTCACTGTCCCTGCATCGCCGTGACCTTGCGCTGCAGGAACGCGTTTTCGAGGGCGATCCCCGCCTGGTTGACGAACGTGTCCAGGGCGGCCAGGCGGCCCAGCGCCCGGCCGCTGTCCGCGTTGTCTCCGAAGAGGATGGCGACCGTCTCCCGGTTGGTGAGCAGGGGCAGCAGGGCGAAGCCGGACGACTGGAAGCGCCCGATCTTGCCCAGGAGGTGGCGGGCCCACTTGTCGTCCGGCCAGGGTCCGACGTGCGACTTGCGGCCGACGGCGACGCGCGCGAAGAGGGAGGGCTCGCCCAGGGGGATCGTCACGTCGCGCACCAGCAGGCCGAGCTTCTCGTCGCGCGGCGCGGCCCCGTAACCGCCCAGGCCGCGCATGGTCTCGTTCTTGACCACGAAGAGGATGCCGCGCTCGAAGCAGTCGCGCGCGACGCGCATGACCTGGGCCGAGACCTGCGTGGCATCCTGGCATCCCCGCAGCTCCTCCAGCCAGCGTTGCAGGTGCTCGAAGTCGCGCGACATCTCGTCCGCCGTCATGGGAGGCCCGGCGGACGGGGCGGCGGCGGGCGGGGCGGGGGCCTTGGTCGGAGTCGCGCCGGCGGCCGGCCTCTCCGCCGCCGGCTTCGCCGAAGGCGCGGGGGAAGGGGCCGTGCCGAGCTTGGGCAGCAGGTCGGTGAGGATCTTCGTCGCGAAGGCGCGCAGGTCGGCCTCGAACTGTTCCGGGTCCAGCTTGGACAGGCCGGGCTTGAAGACGAAGTGCGCGATCTCCATCTGGCGCGCGCGCGCCTGCAGCGTGCTCGTGAGCGCCTCCGCCATCAGGAGCACCGGCGGACGGAGGTTCATCTTCCAGAGGCGCTTGACCACCTCGAACCCGCCCTGGAAAGAAGTGCCGCCCGAGGTCGGCATGCCGAGATCGGTGACGAGCAGGAACGCGATCGAAGCCTTTCCCAGACGGCCCGCCTTCTTCACCGCCGAGTCCGGATCGTGGGCTTCGACCACGTTGTACCCGCCGCGTGTGAACCGTTCGGCCAGGATGCGACGGACCTCGTCCTCGTCGTCGACGAGCAGGATCGTGGTCGCCTCGCTCTCGCTCGGCGGCGGCACGCTCGCCCCCACGGCCGTGTCCGCCGGGGGCGGAGGTGCGGAGGGCGCCGGCGAGTGGACGGCCGTCGCGGGCACTGCGGGCGCGGGCGGAAGGTCGACGAGGGCTTCCGCGCCACCCACGTCTTCGGGGGGCTCCGCGAACGAGGCCTCCAGCGCCGCCGTCGAATCGCGCCGGTCCTCGTCCATCCCTCGGGCCAGGTTGAGCAGCAGCTCCTGCGCGTTGATGCCCTCCGGCAACGTCTCTTCGGAGATGTCGCGCGGACCGATGCGCGGGGGGGGCTGCTCGGTGAGGCTGAAGCTGAACTGGCCCTCCCGCAGGCGGATGAGCTGCTCGAGGCCCCGCTCGATGTTCTGGCGGAGCAGCGGCGTCCGCGCCTCCGGCGGCAGTTGGCGATAGCGCGGGTCGAAGGGGGGGGTCTCGGCGCTGAAGGCGGCCACCACGAAGCCGTCCGTGAAGACGATGGCGCCCTCTCCCGCCTCCGTGCGGATGGAGAGGTAGCCCGTCTTCTTGCTGAAGGAGACGATCTGGAGGATGTCGAGGAGGGGCAGGTCCTCGAGGTTACCGTTAAGGCTCACGGTGCCGCTCCCTCAGCGAGGTCCCACATCCGCGCGAGAGTCTACACCGCAGAAAGGATCTCGTCGGCGACGCGGGTGAGGGGCACCGAGCGGTCCACGACGCCCGCCTCGACCGCGGCCTTGGGCATGCCGTAGATCACGCAGGTCTCTTCGCTCTCCGCGAGCGTCATGCCGCCGGCGTCGCGGATCGCCCTGAGCCCTTCCACGCCGTCCGATCCCATCCCGGTGAGCACGATGCCCATGGCGTGCTCGCCATAGGCCTTGGCCACGGACGCCATGAGGACGTCGACGGAGGGCCGGTGCAGCGCGGAGCGGGGCTCGTCGTCGAGCCAGACCCTCGTCTCCTGTCCCCGGCGTCGGATCTTCATGTGACGCCCGGCGGGGGCGACGAGCACGCAGCCCCGCACGACCGGGTCCCCGTCCGCCGCCTCCCGGACGGGCACGACGCTGCGCCCGTCGAGACGTTCCGCCAGCGACCGCGTGAAGCCGACGGGCATGTGCTGGACGACGAGGACCGCGCAGGGCAGCGCTTCGGGCAGGCGCGGGATGATGGCCTGAAGGGCGGGCGGTCCCCCGGTGGAGGTCCCGATGACCACGATCTGGGCGCGGGCGGCGTGCTGCGCGGGCAGCGTCTTGAGCCCGGTCTCGCGGACCGCGGTGACCGCCTTCAAGCGCGCCCGGGGCACCGAGGCCAGCGCGCGCACCTTCGCCTGGAGCTCCTCGGACAGGCTCAGGAGGTTCATGTGGCCCTGGACCCTGGACTTGTCGACGAAGTCCATCGCGCCCAGCTCCAGGCCGCGCAGGGTGACCTCCGCGCCCTCTTTGGTCTGCGACGAGAGGAGGAGGACCGCGGTCGGACAGTCCGCCATGATCCGCCGCAGCGCCTCCAAGCCGTCCATGCGCGGCATCTTCACGTCGAGCGTCACCACGTCCGGCCGCAAGTCGAGGGCCTTCTCCCAGCCGTCCTTGCCGTCCACCGCCGTCCCCACCACTTCGATGTCGGGGGCCGCGCCCAGCATCCGCGACAGGGCCTGGCGCACGAAGGCCGAGTCGTCGACCACGAGGACGCGGATCATGAGACCGCGGGCAACGCGCGCGCCTCGAGCGGCCCCTCCTTGCGGTAGACCATCGCGCCCTGGAACCGGATGGGTGTGAACAGGTCGGTGATACGCGAGAGCGACTCCGCGTGACCCAGGAACAGGTAGCCGCCGGGGACCAGCGCCTGGTGGAACAGGCGCACCACGTTGAGGATCATCGCGTCCGAGAAGTAGATCAGCACGTTGCGGCAGAAGACCACGTCCAGTCGGGGCAGCGCGGCGTAGCTGGCCGCGTCCACGAGGTTGCCCGCACGGAAGCTCACCATGCGGCGTATGGGTTCCTTCACCTGGGCCGCCGCCCCCGCCCCCGGCACGAAGTGCCTTTCCTTCACCGCCGGGCTCAGGCTGCGGAACGAATTGTGATGGTAGACCGCGCGGCGGGCCTTCTCGAGGGCCACCTGGTCCACGTCCATCCCGATCACCTGCACGTCCCAGTTCCAGAAGAACTGCCCGCTGTCGTAGAGGATCATGGCGAGGGTATAGGCCTCCTCGCCCGTCGAGCAGCCGGCGGAGAGCACGCGCAGGGTGCGATCGGGTCCGGCCGACTTGGCCTCCTTGATCGATCGCAGCACGGTCTCCGCGAACACCTGGAGCTGGGGCATCTCGCGGTAGAAGTACGTCTCGTTGTTGGTCAGGTGGGTCACCATCCGCTGCAGCTCTTCCCCGCGCTGGGGCCCGAAGCGGAGGTAGTGGTAGTAGTCCTCGAAGGACTGCAGGTCCAGCGAAGCGAGCCGGCCCGTCAGCCGCGAGCGCAGCGAGGAGCGCTGGTTGTCGTCGAAGAAGAGGCCGAACCGCTCGTGGATGAGATCCCGGAGGAGGCGGAACTCCTCCTCGGAGAGGTCGACGTTGTGGTCGGTCGGCTGGAACACTCCGCTCGCTACCGCGGTGTCAGCTTGGTGAGGGCCATCGCGGCCGCCTGCCGCACCTCGGCGGACGGATCCGAGGCCTTGAGGTCCATCAGCGGACGGACGGCGTCTAGGAAGCCGCCGTCGCCCAGGGCCAATGACGCTTCCGCGCGCACCTGCGCGCTGTCGTCGGCGAGGGCGGCCAGGAGCAGGCGGCGCCCCTGGCGGTCCTCGAGCTTGCCGACCAGGTCCACGATCAGCCGCCGCACGTCGGCCGCGGCCACGGCGAAGGCGCGCTCGATCTCGGGCAGGGCGGCCGTCCCCATGCGGCGCAGGGCCTCCAGCGCCGCCGGCTGCAGGGTGGGATCGGAGAGGAGCTGGGTCAAGTGCCGCGCCGAGCGCGCGTCACCGATCTCCCCCAGAGCGGCCACCACCGCGCGCCGGACCGTGGCGTCGTCGTCGCCGAGCCGGGTCAGCAACGGCGGGACGGCCTTGAAGCTGCGGATCCGGCCCAGGGCGGTCGCCGCCGCGCAGCGGACCGACCAGTGCTCGTCCTCGAGGGCCAGGAGCAGCGGGGGCACCGTCTGCGGGTCTTCGATTGCACCCAGCGCTTCCGCGGCCGCCCGGCGCAGGTTGCGGTCGGAGTCGCGCAGCACGTCCACCAGGGGGCGCACCGCCTCCACCGCGCGGATCGACCCCAGGGCCTCGACGGCGGCGAAGCGCAGCTCCTTGCGGGAGTCGCCCAGGAAAGTCGTGATGCGCGGCACCACTTCGCGGCTGCGGATCTGTCCCAGCGCGCGCAGGGTCACGAAGCGCATCTTGGGATCGGGGTCGTCGAGGAGCGGCAGGAGGTCCGTGGCCGCTTGCGCGTCCTGGAGCTTCCCCAGCGAGAGGACCGCCTGCTGGCGTACGAGGCTGCTCTCGTCGAGAAGAGCGGCGCGCAGGAGGTCGGGCACGTCGGCCGTCTCGATCTCTCCCAGCGCCTTGATGGCGGCGCGCCGGACCGTCTCGCGCGGATCCTTCGAGAGGGCGATGAGGGCGACGGCGGTCCCCGGGTCACGCAGGAGTCCCAGCGTCTCCGCCGCCCGCACCCTCACCTGGGGCTCCGGGCTGGCCAGCGCCTGCAGGAGGAGAGGGACCACGCGCTCCGGAGCCATGCGCGCCAGCGCGCCCATCGCGCTCTCCTGGATCAGCTCGCTCTCGTCACCGAGCAGCTCGAAGAGCAGCATGGCCGCGTCCTCGTCGCCCAGCCGGCCGATGGCCGCCGCCGCCTCCGCGCGCACCTCCTGGGAAGGATCGTGGATCATGGGCGCGACGAGGTCGATCCCGCGCGGGGGCGCGATCCAGGCGATGCAACGCACCACGCCCTGGCGGACGGGATCGCTGGCGTGCTCGAGGCCGCGCCGGTACGCGTCGCGGTCCTGGAAGCCGATCGAGACCAGGGCGTGGGCGGCGTACTCCTGCAACGCGGGCTCGGCCAGGCATTCGATGAGCAAGGGCTCCGCCCGCGGCTCCTTGAGCCAGCCCAGGGTCACCGCGGCCGTACGGCGGTTGATTGGCTCGTCCTCGCGTAGCGTGGTCAGGAGGTGGTCCACGAGGTCTCCGCGCCGCAAGGCGGCCTGCACCGCCGGATCGAGGCTGTCGCCGGCGGCGGTGGCACGCTGCTCGATGGAGACCACGGCATGGATGGCCACGTTGCGCATCGTCACGTCGGGATCGTAGAGGTAGGGCACCAGATGGACCAGGGCCTGCCGGCCGGCGAGCCGGCCGAGCGCTTCGATCACCGGGGCGCGCAAGAGCTCGTCGCCGAGCAGGTCCAGCAGGGGGGCTTCCCCCCGCGCGTCGCCGATCTCGCCCAGGGCGTGGATGGCCGGGTACTGGAGCCAGGGCTCCGTCCGCAGCACCTCGATGAGAGCGGCCACCGCCTCCGCCGCACCGATCTGGCCCAGGCTGGCGGCGGCGGCGTGCCGCACGTTCACGTCCGGCTCGCTCAGCGCAGCGATGAGGGCGGGGACGGCTGCGCGCTCGCGGCGGGCGCCGAGCATGACCGCGGCGAAGTTGCGCACCTCCTCGTCCCTGTCGGCCAGGAGCGCGAGGAGGGCCGGGGGCGCCGACGGCCCCATCTTCACGTAGATCTCCATGGCCGCGTTGCGCATGGCCGCATCCTCGTCGTTGCGAAGCGCCACCTCGAGGTGCGGCAGGAGCGCCGCCTCGTCGAACGTGGCCAGGAGCTCCGTCGCCGCCTGGCGCACGGGCCAGCTCTCGTCGGCAACGGCCAGCAGCAGGGGGGTGATCGCCTCCGGCTGCCCCGAGCGACCGAGCTCGTCGACGACCCGCCGGCGAACGGGCTCCTCGCCGGTGCGGAGATGCTCCAGTGCGGCCTGGATGTCTAGAGGCATGACTGGATCGGCTCGACAGACGGAGACGGGCTCGAAGACGGAGACGGGAACGGGAGCCGGCGGCGCGAATGGTCGGAGGTGCGCACGGTCAGGGATGCGGCCGCGTGCGTCGCCCGGAGCGAGGGGCCTCTGTCGCTGCATGGACGCTCGGGGTGATGCGCGACAGCACTGCGGCCACCAGCGGGCTGGTTGGCTGCGGAGCGAGCGCGCGCACTGCTTTACGCGGAGTGAACGAGTTCCAGCGCGCGCGAGCGTCCCCGCGCGAAGGGCGCACGACGCGGCCGCGGCCCTGCCCGCGCATCACTCGACCCTCGCGCCTCATTGCACCCGGAACACCGCGATCAGCTTGGCCAGGTTCTCGGCCTGCTGCGCGAGGTTCACGGTCGCCTTGGACATCTCCTCCACCGTGGACAGGTTGTCGCGCGCGATCTCGGAGATGTTCTCCATGGCCTTCACGACCAGCTCGCCGCCGCGCTTCTGCTCAGCCGTGGCGTAGGACACCTGCTGCGTCATGCGGTTCATGTTCTCGACCGCGCGCACGATCTGGCGGCTGCCGTCGGCCTGCTCCTTGGTGGCGATGTTCACCTGGGAGGCGATCTTGTTCATGTTCTCGACGGAGAGTCGGACCTGGCGGCCGCCCGCGGCCTGCTCCTTGGTGGCGTAGTTGACCTGCGTCGTGATGCGGTTGATGTTCTCCATGGCCTGGCGGATCTGCTTCGATCCCGCGGCCTGCTCGCGTACGGCCGTCGTCACCTGGTCGGTGGCGCTGTTCATGTCGGCCACCGTGCGCAGCACCTCGGCCGAGG
>DASTLK010000750.1:0-11019 GCA_035715025.1 Vicinamibacteria bacterium | reverse complement strand
GCGACGGGTGAGCCCGTGACCTGGTCCCCGGGCGACATGGTGGCGGCGCTCAGTCCCGCCGTGCGCGAGTACCTGTCTTCCGCGGAGTATTCACACGCGGTAGCGACGGCGCGGGACGGTCGCCGGTTCCGTCTGGCCGCGGCGCCCTAGGCGCGGGCCTATCTCTTCTCGCCCCCGCAGTCGTCACAGGGGCACAGCCCCCGCAGCAGCCGGAAGCTGTAGATCCCCGTGTTGTGCCCGTCCTGCCACGTCAGCCCGAGCGCATAGTTGCCCACGCCTTCGAGATGGGTGAGCTCCTGCCCGTGGAGGTCGAGGTACTTCGCCACCGGGTCGTGGCCCTGGCATCCTGCGCACGGGCACCAGCTCCGCAGGTAGTCGAGGGGATAAGTCGAGGCGTGACCGTCATCCCAGGAGACGACGACACGGCGCGCGCTCTTCTCGTGGCGTACTTCCGTGGGTTCGGGGTGGGGAGTCCAGGCCGGCACGTCGCGATCGTATCAGGCGCGGAGGGGAGGCGCCGCCGGCGTCAGGGCAGGTCGAAGCGGACCTCGTGCGCCTTGAGGTTCTGCCCCACGTGATCGCGGATGGTGAGGCGGGCGGCGTAGGAGCCGGGGGCGGGACTGTTGGTGAAGGTGAGCGTGTTCGCGAACTCGGCGGCCGCGCCCGTGGCCTGGGGCGTCCGGTCGTGCAGCGTCTCCAGGCCCATGCGGCTGAGGGCCGCCAGACGCTGCCCGTCGGGGCCGATGGTCTCGAGGTCCTCGGCCAGGTCCATCCGGTACGCGTCACCTTCGGGCTTGACCAGGAACCCGGTGACGCGCACCTTCATGTCGACGCGGGTGCCGTTGCCCGCGGGCTCCTTGTGGACGAAGAGGGTCTCGATCTGGAGGGCGTCTCCCGGGCCCCCGCCGCCCCCGCCGCCGGCCTGCGCGGTCGCGGCCGACTCGCCCTCGAACTTGATGTCGTCGATCTTCCAGTCACCCTCCTTCACGAGCTCGTAGCGGACGGTCTCCCTGGCCCCGGAGGCGGCCATGAGGTAGCCCGCGAGTTGGGCCTTGTCGTTCTGGACGTTCCGCGTGGTGAAGGTGGAGTCGCTGTTCTCCTTCAAGCCCGGGTGGCGGGCGACGAACGCGCCGAAGTCCGCCTCGGTGTGCGACTGCCGGTACGCATTGCTCATGCGCTTGTAGGCCGCATCCATGTTGCCGGCCTTGATCTCGGTGATCTGCGCGCGCACCGCCTCGACCGCGCCGCGGGTGGCGAAGACCGCGAACCCGCCGACGAGGCCGACGAAGACGAGGACGAGCGCGAGGCAGCCGCAGCAGCCGAGGCCGATCCAGAAGACGGGGGAACGTCCCTTCTTGGGCGCGAGCGGCGGCGCGGCCATGGCAGGGACGGGTGACGCGGCCCCGTAGCCTCCGGGCAGCGGCGGTGGGCCCGGCGGACCGCCGCCCATGCGCGGCGGTGGCGGCGGAGGAGGCGAACCCGGACGCGGCGGCAACGGCGGCGGTCCGCTGCCCGGCGCGGGCGGATGGATCACCGGCGGACGCGGAACCAGGGGCTCGGACTGGATGACCGTCGCCTCCGGCATGGCGCTGGTGACCACCGTCGCGCCGACGTCGTCATCCGCGCCTTCGATCTCCACCCGGTAGGAGACGGCGCCGAAGCGCAGCTCCTGGCCGGACTGCAGCGGGCTCTCCACGATGCGCTGGCTGTCGACGAACGTCCCGTTCGCGCTTCCCTGGTCCACGACCGTCCAGCTGTCGCCACGGCGCTCGATGCGCGCGTGCTTGCGGGAGACGGACCCGTCGCTGACCACGAGGTCGCAGGTGGCATCGCGGCCCACGAGCGTGCTGTCGTTGTCGACCTCGACGGCGGCGGCTCCGGAGGCGGGGACCAGACGCAGGGCGGCCATGGACTCCTCCTGAATGGGCGTGAATGTCTGGGTGGCCGGTCGCGATTCTAGGGGCCGGTGGCGGCCCCGTCAATGCCGGCGCGCACTCGAGGCCCGGCCGCGGCCCGGGAAGTCGCCGGCGGGTGCCCCGCGGGAGCGCGGCAGACGGTACCCTGGACACCTGGGAATGACAGGAGGTTCTTCCATGAAGCGCGTGATCCTCGCCTTCGCGGCGGCGGCCCTTTTCTCCGCCGTCCTGGTCTCAACGGGTATGGCCGCCGAGCAGGCCGTCACCTTCAAGAGCGGCACGGAGACGGGCTCGGGGCTGCTGGTGACGCCGGAGGGCAAGGGTCCCTTCCCGGCCGTCATCGTGATCCAGGAATGGTGGGGTCTGGACGACTGGATCAAGGACCAGGCCCGCGCGCTGGCCCGGGAAGGGTACGCCGCGCTCGCCGTCGACCTCTACCACGGCAAGGTGACGAAGGACCCCGAGGTCGCGCACCAGCTCATGAGCGGGCTGCCCGAGGACCGCGCGGTCCGCGACCTCAAGGGCGCCGACGCCTACCTCCAGTCACGCGCGGACGTGAAGAAGGACCGCATCGGTGTCATCGGCTGGTGCATGGGCGGAAAGTACGCGCTGCAGCTGGCCACGCAGGAGCCGGGGCTCAAGGCCGTCGTCCCCTATTACGGCGCGCCCCCCACCGAGCCCGCCGCCCTCGCCCGCATCAAGGCCCCCATCCTCGGCAACTACGGCGGGGACGACAAGGGCCCGTCGCCGGATCAAGTGAAGGCGTTCGAGGAGGCCCTGAAGAAGGCGGGCAAGACCGTCGACATCAAGATCTACCCCGGCGCTCCCCACGCCTTCGCGAACCCCAACAATCCCTGGAAGGGTTATCGCGAGGATGCGGCCAAGGACGCATGGGCCCGCACCCTCGCCTTCTTCGCCAGGCAACTCAAGAGCTGAGGAAGGTCAGAGGGCCGCGGCGGGCTGCGGCGCTTCCGCGGCGGCGACGTCGGCGGGCGGGAAGCAGAGCCGGCGGAAGTTGCACCGGCGGCACATGGTGGGCCGGTCGATCATCGGGAAGTCCTCGAGCCGGCCGAGGTTCAGGACGGGATCGACGAGCAGTCCCTTCATTCGCTCGGCGCTCTTCTCGATGAAGGCGCGCGCGTGCTCCAGCTTGCGGCCGTCCACGCGGCGGCGCACGTAGCGCGGGATGGCGAGGTAGGCGAGCTCGGTCTGGATCTCTTCCGGGCTCGCCGCCCAGCCCTGGCGCGCGGCGTAGAGCGCGTAGCCGGCGAGCTGGATCTCGTTGAAGCGACCCTCGCCGCGTCCCGTCTTCCAGTCGACGATGACCACGTGGCCCTGCTGGTCGCGGAACGCGAGGTCCATGCGCAGGAAGACGGACACTCCTCCCACCTCGAACGAGATGAGGTCCTCGATGGTGAGCCACGAAGGCCGGCCGACGGCCAGCGCCTCTTGCAGCACCGGGCTCTTGAAGAAGTTGCGCAGCGAGCGCATGACTGTGCCCACCACGATCTTCTTGTCCTCTGCCTCGACGGTCGTGGCGTACTCGTGCTCGAAGAGGCGGAAGCGGAGCGACGCCGCTTCGCTGTCACGCCAATCGCCGAGGAGACGCTCGTGCACGGCGGCGTGGATGATCGCCTGCTGTTCGGCCTCCGAGGGGAGGGTGTCGCGCGTCTTGAGGAAACCCTCGATCGTCTCGTGCACGACGCTGCCCGCCCACAGGGGAAGGGCGGACAGCTTCTTGAGGCGATGGATCTCGGGGTCGTCGGGGGCCAGATAGTACGAGTAGAAATACTTCCGGCGGCAGCTGTTGAAGGTGTCGTGCCGCGAGACGGACCAGGAGAACTCGTGAGCCACGAGGCAAACTTAGGCGCAGCCGGTGCCGCGGCAGGCCCGTTCCCCGAGCCTGGGCATATAATCCCGACTTCCCTCCGGATCCTGAAGGCTTTGGACAGAGTCCACATGAACCAGCGACGGCGACCAGGACGGCGAGCCGAATACCGTTCGCGCACGGCGCCTCGGCCCGCCGCCCAGCGGACGTTCACCGCGGAACAAGGCTTCCTCGAGGGCGCACGCAAGGACGTGCAGACCGTCGGTCCGGACTGGCTGCCGGCGCAGAAGGCCATCGAAGGCGTCCGCGTCACCGAGGTGCGCAACGTCAACAAGGGGCAAGGCGTCCTCACCGAGATCTTCCGCGCCGACTGGCGGCTCGACGACGGGGTCGTCGCGCACGTGTTCCAGGTGTGGCTGGCCCCGGGCGAGGTCTCGGCCTGGCATGCCCATCAGCGTGCGCGCGACCGCCTCTTCGCAAGCCGCGGAGCGGTCAGGATCGTGCTCTACGACGCGCGCACGACCTCGCCCACCCACGGCCAGCTGAACGAGTTCCGATTCGGCGAGCATCGCCCGGCCCTGGTGGTCGTGCCGCCCGGCGTGTGGCACGGCGTGGAGAACCTCCGCCGCGAGCCGAGCAGCGTGTTGAACCTCGCGGACCAGGCCTATGCCTACGGTGACCCCGACCATTGGCGGCTGCCTGCGGATTCGCCGCAGATTCCCTTCTCGTTCGGTGCCGGCGCCCGCTCCAGCTGAGCTCGCCGTGCCGCGGGCGATCGCGCCGCCCGCGGATGCGGTGGACGTCGTGCTCCCGACGTACCGGCGGCCCCACACCATCGGCTTCGCCATCGCGTCCGTCCTGCGCCAGACCCACCGGTCGTTCACGCTCCACGTCGTGGGTGACGGGTGCAGCGGGGAGACGGAGGCGGTGGTGCGCGCGTTCGACGATGCCCGCGTGCGCTTCCGCCGCTTTCCGAAGGGCGCGGGCTTCGGGTACGTGCATCGCAACGTCGTGCTCAAGGAGAGCGAGGCGCCCTACGTCGCGTACATGACGGACGACGACCTCTGGTTTCCCGATCATCTGGAACGCGCCATAGGCGTGCTCTCTCGGGACGGCCTCGGTCTCGTGGCCTTGCGCTCGATCCAGGTGCGGTATCCGGGGGTGCTCGATCCCTACTTCTTCGCGTTCGATTGGCGGCTGGGACCGCCGTCCCGCTGGTTGCGCCACTGGTTCATGGGATCGGTGAACTGCGTCCACCGCCGCGACGTCTTCCGGCAGGTCGGGTACTGGAACGATCGCCTCTTCCGCTTCGGCGACCGCGAGTTCTACAACCGCGTGCGCACGTCGGCCGTGCCCTCGCGCTACCTGGAGCGGGTCACCGTCCTCCGGTTCTACGCCCAGCACTGGGACGAGCGGTACGCCCCCACGGGGCCGCCGCCGCAGCGCGAATACCTGGAGACGATCCAGGATCCCGCCTGGCGGGAGGCGGTGCACGCGGCTCTGGGCGCGCACCGCGACTGGGGCGTCCGGCGCCGGCAGGGGGCCGATTTCTTCGCCTTCGCCCTGCGCTCGGGCCCGAAGTTCGCCCGCTTCTGGTACGAGAAGCTCCGGAGCGCGAAGACCGCCTGCGCCTGATGTCGGCAGCCCCTTGCTGGCGGGCGGCGCTCGCGGCCGCGGCCCTGGCCTTGTCCGTGCGCGCCGGCCTCTTCGTGGCCGCGTCCCGGGTTCACGCGGACAGCTTCATGGCGCCGGACTCCTACGGGTACGACGCGCTGGCGCGCACCCTGCTCCACGACGCGCGCTTCGCGGCCGCGCCCACGGGCCCGCCGCAGACGCGACGCACTCCCGGCTTCCCGCTTTTGATCGCGGCCACCTACGCCGTGGCGGGAGAGGACCCGCGCGCGGTCGTATGCGTGGGGATCGGCATCAGTGTGCTCACGGTCTGGCTGGCCGCCTGGGTGGCGGGCCGGCTCTGGGGCCAGCGCGCGGCATGGATCGCGGGCGTTCTCCTCGCCCTCGACATTCCGTCCGTGACCGCCTCCCGCCTCTTCCTGACGGAGACGCCGTTTGCGGCGCTCCTCCTGGCCGCCACCGCCGCCGCGGTGGGCCTCCTCGTCCGCGGACGGCCGCGCGCGTGGCGGGGCTTGCTGATGGGGACGCTGCTGGCGTCGGCCGCGCTCACGCGGCCGATCGGCCTCCTTCTCGTGATCCCCGTCTCTCTGTGGCTCGTGGCCTGCGGCCGTGCGCTGCGATGGAGTCCGCGCTCCACCCTGTGGCTGCTCACGGCCTTTGCCCTGCCCTGGATGCTGATGGTCGGCGGATGGCACGTGCGCAACCGGGTCGCGGCCGGGGCCCTCGTCGCGAGCGACGGGCCCGCGAAGTTCGTCTATCTGAGCCGCGGGTCGGACATCCTCGCCCAGCACGACGGGACTGCCGTCGAGGTCGCGCGCGCGCAGCTCCTGCAGTCGCTCGACGACGAGGTCAAGCGGACGGGTCGGCCCGCCGAGCGGCTCTACGCGCGGGCCGCCCTCGCCCTCGTCGCGCGCCATCCGATCCTGTTCCTGAAGACCCAGGTGCGCGACCTGCCGGAGTTGCTCCTGGGCACGGGGGCAACGGGCCTGTCGCTGGCCCTCGACCTCGCTGACGGTCCCGATCGCCCGCGCGTGTGGTGGTGGGCGCTCAACGCCGGAGCCGCCCTGCATCTGCTCGTGCTGTACGCGGGAGCCGCGTGTGGCCTGTGGAGGATGCGCGCGGATGAAGTGCCCGTCCGCCTCCTGGCCGTCCTGCTCGCCGGACTGGTCGCCTATTTCGTCCTGTTGTCCACCGGACCGCAGGCCTACTCGCGGTTCCGGGTCCCGTTCACGCCGCTCCTCGCCCTCGCCGCCGCCCGAGGCCTCGACCTCGAGAGGCGCCTCAGGCCGCGATGAGCGACCCCTCTTCCAGCCAGTGCGCGAGCAGCCGGCGGGTGCGATAACTGTCGGTGGCGATCGCCGCTTCGCACGCGAGGGGGGTCGTGCCCTTGCTCGCCTGCGCCCAAACGAGACTGACGAAATCGGGATCCTCGTCCGGCAGTGGTGTGCCCCGACCGCCGGTCGGCTTCAAGGTGACACCGTCCGCGGCCAGGGTCGCGGCCCGCTTGTACTCGTCGTGGCGCCGCACTCCCTCGAGCAGCAGACCGACGACATCCTCGGCGGGGGCGCCGCCGGCCAGGTCCTCCACGTTGGGTCGGCTCACGAAAGCGAAGGTGCCGGGGAACGGTCTTTCGAAGAGCTGGTAGACCGCGTCCACGCCGCGCAGGTTGCCGTAGCGCGATTCGCGGAACTTGCCGTCCTGGATGATGACGGTGGCCTCCGCCCTCCGGTCCGCGTTCATCAGGGTCAAAACGCCGGTCAAGCTCGACTGCGCCAGCGTCTGGAGGAGGCCGGGGAGGCCGAACAGGTCGAGGTCTCCAGCCAGGCCCGGCGCGTCCGGCGGCTTGGCGGAGGCTCCCAGGGTGGCCATCGCCGCCTTGGCGCTCTCCGCGATCTTCTGGCCGGGGTTCTTGTCCACGATCTCCTGGAGCGCGTCGCGCACCTCGGGTAGCGGGGTCCCGGAGAGGGCCTGGATGAGCCATCCCAGGCGATCGTCGTTCCTCTTCACGAAGCCGAGGATCGCGCGCGGCTGCTCGGTGCGGACGGCGGCGATGAGCCGGGCGACGAGGTCCTTGCTTTCGGACAGGTCCTGGCGCCCCGCTTCCACGAGCCGGGCCATGGGAGTGCCGAGCCGCGCATCCGTCTTGAGGCCGTGGTCGACCAGCGCGCGCCACGCGCGCGGCGTCGCATAGCGCGCCAGGGCGACGGAGGTGCGATCGAGCAGCGTCTCCAGATCTTCCCGTGAATACACCGCGCTCTCGGGCTGCATCAGCATGTTCTCGAATACGCGGAGATAGGTGATGAGCGCGCGCTCGCATTTGTCATGGCGGGTGGCGGCCAGGTAGGCGATGACCTGCTTGACGAGCGGCGGCGGGCTGTCCTTCCCCGACGTGCGCATCACGAGGTTGACCTCGTCCTCGACGGAGAGGCCGGCCGGCCGCGCGATCACGCGCAGGAGATAGACGAGGTTCATCTGGAAGAAGGGGTCGGGGTGGGCCCCGGGCTCGACCGAAGCGGCCAGGAGGTCGTGGGCGTGCTCGCGGGCGGAGTCGCCGTGCGCCTCCAGCAGGGCCAGCAGCTGGTGCCGCCGCTCGCGTTTCGGCTCCCCGTTGAGCTCCGCGAGAAGGCCGGCCGGGCGGAGCGCGATGAAGAAGCTCATGACCTTGCGCAGCGAGGTGCGGAGGTCGGTGCGCTCGGCGTACTTCGCGAGGCGCTCGCCGTCGAGGTACTCGTTCCCGTGCTCGCGCAGGACGTTCACGAAGGCGCTCTCCACCTTGCGATCGGCCGCGAGCTGCTCCGCCAGCTCGAACATCGAGACGGCGCGGCCCAGATGGCCGGTGTTGAACTGCTCGATGGCCACGTGCACCAGCTCGCGGAATCGCTTGCCCGCCTCCGCCGGGTCCTCGGCCAGCGACACGATCTGTCGCATCGCCTTGATCTCGAGGCCGGCCGCCGCCGGCGCCGCTCCGGGCGCGGTGGGCAGGGCGCCCCAGCCGGGCAGGCTCTGGGCGAGCGTCCCCACCACCTTGTCCATCGAGGTGTCGATCCCGAGCTGCCGCAGGGGCGCCAGGTGCGCATCCAGCTCCTCCTGGTTCTTCGACTGCACGGCCGCGGTGGTCATGAATTGCGAGGCGACTTCCGCGCGCTGCTCGGGCGGCGCGGCCGAGAAGCCGCCCTTCGACTGCAGCCGATCGAGGAAGATTCCGAGCTTCCGGAGACCGGTCGCGACCTTTCCGGAGAGTCCTTTCGCCTCTCCCGGCCTGGCGGCGGGGGGAGCGCTCGCTTCGCGCCGCAGCGTCTCCACCCCGCTCAGGCTGGCCGCGGTGGGCGGAGCGGTGGCGAGCTTCTCGAGGTTCTGGCGCAGCACCTCGCGGTCCTCCGGCGGACAGAACGGAAGCACGGCCTGGCCCATTTCCTTGACGCGCGCGCCGAGGCTCTCGTTGGAGACGAGCTCGAACTGACCCATCCCCGCCACCTTGCGCACGGCGTGGAAGAGCAGGTCGGCCAGGGAAACGTCGGGCATGGCCGCGGCCTGCTGGCTGGCCCAGGTCCGGACCTCGGCCGCGATGAGCGCGGCGGGCTGCTGCAGGAGCAGCTCCATCGAATAGGCGAACATCAGGGGCGCAATGCGGTCCGAGAGGTAGAGGTGCAGCTCCTCGACCGCCTCGCGTAAGTCCGCGCCCTTCGACACGCCACCTCCCGCCCGGTGCCGTGATTCTACATGGCAAGCCGCCCGGCCTCGCGGGCGCGATTCCCGACGCTATTCCGGCTGCCGCAGGTGCCAGGCCTTGGGCTGGACGAAGGCCCGGATGCCCGCGAAACCGAGCGTGACGCCGAGGCCGGAATGCCGCCGGCCCGTCCAGGGCAGGCGTGGGCTCACGCGGTCGCAGCAGTTCCAGTACGCGGAGCCGGAAGAGGCGCCGGCCAGCAGCCGGCGCGCGCGGGGCTCGTCGCGGGTATAGACGCCGGCGGTCAGGCCGTACTCGGTGTCGTTCATGAGACGCAGGGCCTCCTCGTCGTCCTTCACCTTCTGGATGCCGATGAGGGGGCCGAAGGTCTCGTCGCGCATCAGAGCCATCGCGGGGCGGGCCTCCGCGAACACCGTGGGCGCGAAGTAGAAGCCGGGACGCTCGAGGCGCGCCCCGCCGAGCCGCAGGCGCGCGCCCTTGGCCTTCGCGTCCGCGACCTGCTCCCCGAGCACGCGCAGGTGGGCCTCGCGCGCGACGGGGCCGATGTAGGTCTTCTCGTCCATGGGGTCGCCGACCACGAAGCCCTCGACCGCCGCCACGAAGGCGTCCACGAACGCGTCGTGGATGCGTTCGTGCACGTACACGCGTTCCACCGCGCAGCAGCTCTGCCCCGTGTTGTAGAAGGCACCATCCGCGGCCGCCGTCGCCGCGGCCACGACGTCCACGTCGTCGGCCACGTAGACGGCGTCCTTGCCCCCCAGCTCGAGCTGCACCTTCATGAGCCGGCGCGCCGCCGCCTCCGCGATCTGGCGGCCGGTGGCGTAGGAGCCGGTGAAGAAGACCGCGTCCAGCGGCTGCTCCATCAGGGCGCGCCCGGCCTCGCCGCCGCCGACCACCGGCGCGAACACGGCCGCGGGCACGCCGGCGGCGTGCATCGTATCCGTGATGGCGAGCCCGGTCAGGGTGGCGAACTCGGAAGGCTTGTAGAGGACGGCGTTTCCGGTGAGGAGGGCGGGCACGAAGACGTTGGAGCCGACGAAGTACGGATAGTTCCAGGCCGAGATGTTGCCGACGAGGCCGAGCGGCTCATAGGTGATCGCCTCGCGCCAGGCCTCCTTCTCGTGGACGACCTCTTCCGCGATCGCCTTCTCCACGTTGTCGAGGAAGAACCGCAGTCGGCTTTGCAGCGCCGTCAGCTCGTTGCGCGACTGGGTGATCGGCTTGCCCATCTCCGAGGTGAGGCGCGCGGCGAGGTCGTCCTTGTTCTTCTCCAGGAGTCCCGCGAAGACGCCGATGGCCTTCTGGCGCTGGTCCAGGGGCGTGCCTGCCCACTCGGCCTGCGCGCGGCGCGCCTTCTCGACCTTGCCCGCGACCGCTTCCGGGCTGTCCGCGGCCAGGTCGCGCAAGGTCTCGCCGGTGGCGGGGTTCACGATCTTCAGGACGCGAAGGCCTCCGTGTAGATGCGGCGGAAGTCGTCCTCCCGCACCGGGCGGGGGTTGTTGAGATGACAGGAGTCCTGGAAGGCGAGGCTGGACAGCCGGTCGAGCGCGGCCCGGTCCACCCCCGCGGCCTTGAGGTCGGCGGGGATCCCGATGCGGGCCTTGAGCTCGCGCAGCCACCCGAGGAAGCCTTCACCGCTCTCGTCCTCGAGGCCCACGACCTGGGCCATGCGCTCGAACTTCTCCGCGCAGGATTCGAGGTTGAAGCGGAGCGCGCGGTCGATCATCACGCCGTTGGCGAAGCCGTGATGGAGATCGGCGACGGTGGAGAGGGCGTGCGCGCAGGAGTGCACGAGGCCGAGCCCCTTCTGGAAAGCGATGGCGCCCATCATCGAGGCCATCATCATGTCGCTGCGGGCCTGGAGGTCGCCGGGGGCCTCGATGCAGCGCGGCAGGGCCCGCGCCGCGAGCCGCAGCCCCTCCAGGGCGATGCCGTCGCAGATCGGATGGTAGTCC
>DASTLK010000749.1:0-9228 GCA_035715025.1 Vicinamibacteria bacterium | reverse complement strand
CGTGGACGGGGGTGGTGCTGGATATGCTCGCCAACGAAGACTAACTACGGCGTCTCTGCGCGCTGCTTCGCCTTCCGCAGGCCGTCACCCACGCCCTGCTCGATGCCTCCGCGGATCTTCCCCAGCAGGACGCCGGAGAGCAGGCCCGTCGGCGGATCCACGCGCGCGCGGTAGAGGTCCACGAGGTAGAAGCCGCCGGTCGTGCCCGGCGCGTCCACGAGCGCGGTGAGGTCGAGGCCGGCCTGGAAGTAGTGGCTCGCGTAGATCTGCTTGGAGGCCACCGCGGCTCGCGACGGATCGCTGGGGTCGCGCCAGATCGTGACGTGGTTGATCGCGATCGTCGGCTTCGGTCCGAACTTGTCCTTGGTCCAGTAGAAGAAGTCCTCCGCGCCCGCGGGCGCGCCTTTCGGGTACTCCTCGAGGTAGCGCTGCAGCTCCGGCGCGTACTGCACGAGGTAGGGCGACGCGGCGAGCACCTTGCGGAACTCCGCCGGGGTGTCCAGCGGCACGGCACTGTCGATGTCGGTCGCCATCTCCGCCGTCCCGCCTCGCTGGTAGGCGGCGAGGTACTCGACGAGCATCTGCTTCATGAGCCCGGTGGCCCGGGCGCGGGCATCCGGCGCCTTCCAGTCGATCTCGCGCCGGATGCGCTCCAGCGCGGAGCGCGCGAGCTTGAGGTCGCAGTCGCCGGGCTTGCACTGGCGCGCGGCGTCGAAGTCGCCGTCCTCGAGGGTGAGGCCGTCGAGGTCCGCCGGAACCGGCGGCGTGTGGAACTGGCCGATCTGCAGGCTGGGCGGTCCCTGGCGGAAGCGCGCGACATCGCGCAGGCGCTCGAGGAAGGTGTCCTTGCTCGAGGCGACGCGCACCGCGCCGAAGGCGGCCATCTCCGGCCTGTCCGCGCCGGGAAGCTGGCGGGTCACCACGCGCCCGGCGTCCACCTCCGCGATCTGCGCTTCCGTGAGGCCGATGGTGCGGCGGAAGAACGTGCGCACCGCGGTGTCGTCGGCCGCGGCCGGCATGACCACGGTCGTGAGTGCCGTGGCCAGTATCGCTCGGCGAACGCTGGTCATCTGCATGCCTCGTTCCTCCGCGCAGAGCTTACAATGGCCGGCCATGCTGACCGCGCCCCGCGCGTCCCTCCTCGGCGCCGTCCTGCTGTGCCTGACCCTCCCCGCCTGCACGACGTCGCCCGATGATCCCGGTGACGACCTGGCCAGCAACCGGCGCCACTGGCAGTCGCAGCGGCTCGCCGACTACCAGGTCCAGTTCCGCATGAGCTGCTTCTGCGTCCCGGACGTCATCGCGCCCGTCGTCCTCCAGGTGCGAGGCGGCGCGATCGTGTCGGTCACGCGTGTGTCCGATGGCGTGGCCGTCTCCCCGTCGAGATGGAAGGGGGTTTACTACACGGTGGACCAGATGTTCGCGCTGATCGCCGCTGCGCAGGCCAAAGGCGCGGACGAGGTCCGCGTGACCTACGACCCGCTGCTCCGTTACCCCACCACCGTCTTCATCGACCCGAGCCAGCGCCTCGCCGACGACGAGCAGTATTTCGCGATGAGCGGCCTCGGGCCCAGGCGCTGAGCGCCGTCGTTTGACACCGCGCGGGCGCGTTCGATAGCGTCCGGGCTGCCCCATGCGCCTGTCCCTCCTCGGGCTCGCTCTCCTCGCCGGGCTCGCGGACCTGGTGGCGGCGCCGTCGCCGCTCGTTCCGGAAGCGCGCCGCGAGCAGCAGCTCCACTACACCACGCAGGACCGCGAGGTGGGGCGCTACCAGTACGTGCCCGTGACCGTGCCCGCGGGGACGACGCGTCTCACCATCGCCTATGCCTACGACAAGGCCGGAGGCGCGAACGTCGTGGACCTCGGCCTGTTCGAGCCGGGCTCGCTCGATCTCGGCACGGCCGCCTTCCGCGGATGGAGCGGAGGGGCGGCCTCCGAGATCGTCGTCGGCACGAGCGCGGCCTCGCCCGGCTACTGGCCGGGCTCGCTCCCCGCGGGCGAGTGGCACGTCCTGCTCGGCCTGTACAAGGTGGGGCCCGCGGGCGTGGACGTCACCCTCACCAGCGAGACCTCCGCCGTCGCCGATCCCGCTCCCGTCCCCACGCTCGCCCCGCGGCCGACGGGCGCCTTGCGTTCCGGCCCGGCCTGGTTCAGCGGCGGCGTCCACCTGCACACGCGCCACAGCGACGGCGAGTTCTCGACGGAGGAGGTCTGCCGCCGCGCGCGCGAGGCCGGCCACGACTTCGTCGTGATCACGGATCACAACAACACGACCCACCAGCTCGACCCCGTCGACGTGCCCGGACTCCTGCGCCTGGTGGGCGAGGAGGTCACCACGCCGGGCGGCCACGCCAGCGTCTTGGGCATGGGCGGCTGGCGCGACCAGGTGGACTTCCGCCTCATCGCGGGGGACGAGCGGATCCGCGACCTCGTCCGCGCCGCCAACGAGCGGGGCGCGCTGTTCGCGATCAATCACCCGCGGGCCGACTGCCTGGGCTGTTCCTGGGAGCACAACGTCTCCGCGGGCGTGGCCGCCATGGAGATCTCCGCCTTCGCACCCGCCGAGCGCGCGGCCGCGATGGCGCTGTGGGACTCGCTGCTCCAGCGCCGAAGGCGCATCGTGGGCATCGGGTCCTCCGACTGGCATCGGCCCGACCACCCCATCGGCGCGGCCAGCGTGCGCGTGTGGGCGGCCGAGCTCTCGGAGAAGGCCATCCTCGAGGCGATCCGGGCCGGACGCGTGGTGGTCATGGCCGACGGGGCGACGGCTCCACCGGAGCTCGTCGTCCGCTCCGGGAGCGCCGAGGGGCGGATCGGGGACAGCCTCACGGTGTCGCGCGGCGCGACGGTGACGATCGAGGTGACGGTGCCCCGCGCACTCGGAGGCGGTCGCGTCGACCTGATCCAGGACGGCGCGATGGTGGATTCCGCGCCGATCGCTTCCGCGCCCACCCGGTTCGAGCGCACGGTGGTGAAGGACGCCTACCTTCGCGTGCACGTCCACGCCGTGGACGGATCTCCAGTGGCGGTGACGAACCCCGTGTACCTGGAGGTGCCGGGCGCGCGAGGATCGAAACGATGAGACGGCCCGCCGGGATCGTCGTCGCTCTGGCCCTCTCCGTGTGTGTGTCCGCCGCCGCGTCTGGGCCCGACGCTGCCGACGCCCTCGTCACCCCCGTTCGCGTGGGCCGTCCCGGCGCGCCCCTCGTCCTGCGCGTGTGGGCCCAGCAGGACTACTCGCATCTCGCCGCGCGCCCGGCCATCGCGAGCGTCTTCCGCGAGGTCTTCGCGGAGTGGGCGCGCTCGCATCCCGACGTCCAGCTCGAGATCTCCGTGATGCCCGCCCTCGAGATGCACAAGGCCAAGCTCCTGCTCGCCGCCGCCGCCGACCGCCTGCCCGACATCGCGTCCGTGGACAGCTTCTGGATGCCGCTGTTCCTCGAGGGCCATCACGCGCAGCCCCTCGATCTTTACTGGCCGGCGGCGGACCGCGCCGACTACGTGCCCTTCGCGACCTCCGCGCTCTCCGACCAGGAGGGCCACGTCTACGGGATGTGGCACGGCACGGACTGCCGGATGCTGTACTACCGGAAGGACCTCGTCCCCGTGCCGCCGAAGACCTGGGACGAGCTGATCCAGGCGGCGTCGCGCATCGCGCGCGAGAAGCACATCGCGGGCTACCTCTACAACGCGGGCCGGTGGGAGGCCGCCGTCTTCGATCACCTCGGGATGTTCTGGGGCCAGGGTGGCCAGCTCGTCGACGACGGCGGGCGGCCCGTGTTCGGGGAGGCGCCCAATCGCGAGAAGATGGTTCGCGTCCTGCGCTTCCTGCGCGAGACCGTCACCAGCGGCGCCTCGCCACGGGCGGTGCTGGGTCACAACGACTACCAGCAGCTCACGTCCGCCGCCATCGCGGGCGACGCGGCGATGTTCCTCGGCGGCAACTGGCAACTCCAAGCCCTGCAGGAAGGGCTCTCGCCGTCGGAGTTCGCGAAGTGGGACGTCGCTCCCATCCCGCAGGCGCCGGGGGCCGAGGAAACGACGGGCACCGGCGGCTGGGTGTGGGTGATGTTCGCGAAGGACCCCGCGCGTCAGCGTGCGTCGGCGGATTTCCTGCAGTTCGTCGAGTCCCGCGCCAACGCGGGCCGCATCCTGGAGGTCACGGGCCAGCTTCCCGTCCGTCGCAGCACCTACCGCGACGTGGCGTTCTTCCGCGAGGATCCGTGGTACGCGAAGTTCGGCGCGATGGTCGCCCACGGCCGGGCGCGGCCCGGAGTGCCGCTGTACCCGGCCATCTCCGAGCAGCTGCAGCTCGCGGTGGGCTACGCGGTGTCCGGCGACAAGACGCCGGAGGCGGCGCTCGACGACGCCTGGCGTGCGGTGCAGGCGGAAGCGGCACGCCCGCGCGCCGCGACCGGGGCCCGGTCGGGCGTCGATCCCGTGGCCGTGATCCCGATGGCGCTGGTCGCGCTGGCCGCCCTCCTTCTCCTCTGGCCGCGTCGCGGCGCCGCCAGCCCGGGCTGGCTGGCGCCGGCGCTGATCGTCATCGCGGCCCTGGTCGCGTTCCCGATGCTCGATCTCGTGCGCCTGTCCTTCACGAACACGCGCACCCACGGCCTGGCCTACGCGTACACGCTGGAGAGCTACCGCGGCGTGCTCGGCGATCCCGCCTTCCCGGGCATGGTGGCGGTGACGCTCGTGTTCCTGGCCGCCTCCGTGACCCTGCAGATGGGATTGGGGCTGGCCATCGCCGTGCTGCTGGACGCGGCGCGCCGCCACCGGGCCCGCTTCACGCTCCTCGCGCGCATCGCGGTGGTCAGCGCCTGGATCATCCCGGGCGTGCTCGTCGGCGTCCTCTGGCGGATCCTGCTCATCGAGAACCGGTCCGGGATCGTCAACTACTGGCTGTCGCGGATCGGCCAGGGCCCGCTGCCCCTCGTCTCCTCGGGTCCCCTCGCCCTGACGTCGCTCATCGTCGCCAACGGCTGGCGCGGCTGCGCCTTCAGCATGATCCTGCTCTTCGCCGGCCTGCAGCGGATTCCGCGCGAGTTGCACGAGGCGGCCGATCTCGAAGGGCTGGGCGCCTGGGGCCGCTTGCGCGTGGTCCTGCTGCCGCCCCTGCGGCCGGTGCTGGCCCTGAACCTCGCGCTGGTCACCATCCAGACCCTCAACACCTTCGACCTCATCCTCCCCCTGACCGGGGGCGGGCCCGCGCGGCGCACGGAGGTCATCTCGCTCTTCATGTACCGCTCCGCCTTCGCGAGCATGGAAGCGGGCCGTGCGGCCGCGGTGGCGGTGATCCTGCTCGTCCTCAACCTCGGGCTGGCCCTGATCGCCGCGCGTCTCATCCAGCGCGGGGGGAAGGCGGCGTGAGCGCGGGCGGACGGCGCGGGCCGTACACGGCCGCCCTGGCCGCGGTGGCGGTCGCCTTCGTCCTCCCCATGCTCTGGCTCTTCTCCGTCTCGCTCAAGACCAAGGCCGGCGTGTATGCGTACCCGCCGCAGTGGCTGCCCGACCAGGCCAGCCTCGAGAACTACCGGTTCGTGCTGCGACGTACCGAGGTACCCTGGTACCTCCTCAACAGCTTCAAGGTCGCCCTCAGCGCGACCCTGGCCACCCTGATCCTCGGGGTGCCCGCCGCCTTCGTCCTGTCCCGGGAGGAGGTGCGCGGCCGCGGCCCGCTCCTCACCGGGCTGCTGGCGATGCAGATGGTCTCGCCCATCGTGCTCCTGGTGCCCATCTACGGACTCATCGGTCGCCTGCGGCTGCTCGACACCCACGCCGGCCTCGTCGTCGTCTACGCGGGGGTGCAGCTCCCCTTCACCATCGTCGTGCTCAAGAACTTCTTCGACGCCTTGCCGACCTCCCTCCTGGAGGCGGCGCGCCTCGACGGCGCCTCGCGTCCGCGCGTCCTCTGGCGCATCGCTCTGCCCCTGGTCGGGCCCGGGCTGGGCGCCACCGCCACCTTCAACCTGGCCTGGTACTGGGCGGAGTTCGCGCTGGCCCTCGTGCTTCTCGACTCGCAGGGGCACTTCACGATCCCGGTCGGCCTCTTCAGCTTCCAGAGCGGCTACGAGACGGAATGGCAGCTCGTGGCCGCGGCCAGCTTCATCGGGCTCGTGCCCGTGATCGCGACCTTCGTGCTCCTGCAGCGCTTCTTCGTCTCCGGCCTCACCGCGGGCGCGGTGAAGGGCTGAGAATCGTGTTCCTGGAGGACAGATGACCCGGCTTCGTCCACGTACCTCGGTCGTGCTGGCCGCCCTTCTCGTCGCCGGATCGCTCGGCACGGCCGCGGCCCAGAGGGTGGCGCCCGTCGTCCCGACGCGCGCGGAGCGGGCCCGTACCGAGCGCACGGCCTTCCTCGAGATGTACGCGCGCGCCTATTTCCCGGGCCGCAGCGGCCAGATCATGGTGGTGCCGCGGGAGGGCGAGATCCTGACCCGGCCGGGAGCCGACGTGCCCTTCATGCACGGCAGTCCCTGGAGCTACGACACGCGCATCCCCATGATCTTCTGGGGCTCGCGCTACGTGCGGCCGGGGCGCCTCACGGAGGCCGCGACCCAGCAGGACGTCGCGCCCACGATCGCGCAGGCCATCGGCCTGCCCATGCCCGGCGTGACCGGACACGCCCTGGCCGCCGCCCTGCGTCCGGGCGCGCCCGCACCCAAGGTCGTCGTCCTCCTCGTGCTCGACGCTTTCCGTGCGGACTACCTCGACCGCCACGCCGCGCTGCTTCCGAACCTCAGCCGCCTGCGGCGCGAGGGCGCCTCCTTCGAGCGCGCGCGCGTGATCCATCTCCCCACCATCACCACCGTCGGGCACTCCACGATCGCGACGGGCACCGACGCGCGCTTCCACGGGATCGTGGCCAACAGCTCCTGGGACCGGATCGCGGGCAAGGTCGCGGAGCCGTTCCCGCATTACTCGCCGCAGAACCTGATGGCCCTGGCCCTGGCCGACCGCTGGATGACGGAGACCGATGGCCGCGCCGCCGTCGTCGCCCAGTCGAGCACGGCCAACGCGACCGCCCTCGCCGGCCACGGCGCCTGCCTCCTGAACGGGCGACCGGTCGTGTTCGCGAGCTACGACATCCCCACCGGCAAGTGGGCGACGAACGCCGAGTGCTACCGCCTGCCCGACTACCTGAAGACGGCGGACGTGCGCACGCTGTGGGAGGGCACGGACGGCAAGTGGATGGGCCATCCCGCCGCGAATCCCGACGAGATCCGCCGCACGGCGCCCTTCGCCCGCTTCGAGGGAGACGCCCTCGTCTCGATGATCGAGCACGAGCCCATCGGGACCGACGACATCACCGACCTCGTGCTGGCCAACCTCAAGCCGGCGGACTACGTTGGCCACGCGTATGGACCCGACTCCGCGGAGCTGCGCGAGGCCGTGACCGAGATCGACCGCCAGGTGGGGCGCATCCTGGAGGCGGTGGCGGCCAAGGCCGGTCGAGAGGGCTATCTGGTCGTGATCACCGCCGACCACGGCATGCCGCCGGAGCCCGCCCCCGGCCGCGCCCGCCGCTACAACAACGACATCGCGAAGCTGATCCACGACCGTTTCGACCCGGAGGCGAAGCTCGTCACCTACTACGGGGCCGAGAACGGCCAGATCTACATCGACGAGGCGAGGTCGCGCGCGCTCGGGGTCACGATGGCGCAGATCCGGGACCTCCTCCTGACGCAGCCGTTCATCCTGTACGCTTACACGGAGGACGAGGTCGCACGGGTGCGGCTGCCCTGAGTCACGGCGTCATTCGCGCGTCAGGACCATCGCCTGCGGCGGGCCATCCGGATGCGTGTACCGACCCGCGATCGTGCGCAGATCGCTGACCGCAGTCCCGTCGATGAGGACGACGTTGTCGTCGCAGCCCGTGAAGTCGAACCGGATGATGCGGGGGCTGACGACACGGCCGTGCAGGTCGCCGAGACAGCGCTGGTCGGGGACGCTGAAGGGCCGGCCGCTCAGGCCGGACGCCGTCTGCGTGATGTCGAAGCCGCGCTCGTAGAACCTCTCGCCGCCTTCGGACAGCAGCCACCGGCCGGACAGGCTCCCCACGGTGATCGAGCTGCCCACGGTGGTGACGCCGCCACCGGCGTCGCTGGCGGTGACGGCCACCGGGAACACGCCCTCCGCCGCGTACACGTGCACCACCGACGCTCCCGACGCCTTCTGGCCGTCGCCCAGGTCCCAGCTCACGGTGAGGGCATCGCCGCTCGCGACGCTGACGGTGGCCGTGAAGACTACCTCCGTCGCGCCTGCGATCGCGGCGCCGTCCGGAGTCCGCGAGAGGCTGACGGTGGGCGAGGCGTGCGCCGGGCTTCCCTTGCGACATCCCAGCAGGACGACCGACATCATCCAAGCGACGGTGGCCCACCGGACCATCAGGACGCGCATTTGTTCAGATCGTCATCCCGCGTTGTCCATGGCGCGGATGACGCGCCAGCGACCGGCGTCCTTGCGCCAGACTTCGAGGAAGCGGCGCTCGATGGTCTGCGGCGCGCCCTCCGTCCGCGGCGTCAGCGCGATGAGGAGGCGGCCGCGGGTGAACGCCATGTTCCCGGCCACCACGATCTCGTCGTTGTGCACCTCGAGGTGTCCCTGGAAGCGGGCCATGACGTCCTTCACGCGGCGCACGGTGTCGTCCTTGGCCTCCGCGGGGGCGCCCGTCCGCAGCTTGATGAGGTCCTCCGCGTAGTAGGACGCGATGCGGTCGGCGTCGCCGGCGTTGTAGGCCTCCACGAACTGCGCGATGGCCTGCCTGATCTGCTCCTCGTCGCTCATCATCGTCAGCCTTTCGGGAGGGTCGGCGGCGGCGAGCTGTTCCCGGTAGGCCTGGGCCACCGCGGCCATGCCGGCCTCGGTGTAGTGGGGGCCGCCCTTGAGGAAGGGCTCGCACGTCGTCAGGAAGACCTTGGGCGCCGCGAACACGAGACCCGGATGGCGCCCCACTACCGCCGCGATCGCTTCGTCAAGGTACGGCTGCACCACCGTCATGACGCTGCCGCAGGTCTGGTTGCCCGGCCCGCGCAGCATGGTCATGAGCTCGATGCGACGCGCGCCCGGGCGCTTGGCGCGAATGGTGGCCACCGCCGCTTCCAGGCGGGCCTCCCACTCTTCGCGCGTCTTCCACTCCCAGTTGACGGCGGTGAAGATCACGCGGTCCGGATCATCCGACCGGCGGGCGCACGGCGATTGCGCCGGCAGCGCCCACACGTCGTT
>DASTLK010000748.1:0-2930 GCA_035715025.1 Vicinamibacteria bacterium | reverse complement strand
AGGTGGCGACGAAGTAGGCGAGGAAGCCGCCCGTCCAGGGGCCGACCGAGCGCGAGAGATGGAGAAGCGACGCGGACGAGAGCCAGCGCTCCCACGTGATCCCGGCCACGAGGACGATCCCGAGTTGGACGACGTTGATGGCCACGACACGGAGCGGCCAGGTCCGGACCCGCGGCAGCCGCCATCCGGGAATCGCCTGCTCGAGCAGGAAGCAGGCGACGAAGATCAAGAGCACGACTGCGATCATGGGGCCTCTCTTCTCCCCATGGTACGGAGCGGGGCGGGCGCACGCCTTCGCCCCTGTGACACCGCTTCGAGTGTCACATCCCCTTGCGATGCCTAACGCACCGGCGGACGCGGAGGCGAGAAAGCGTAGCGGTCGGGAGCGTTGACCTGGAGGCCGGCGTAGACGAGGAGCCGCGGCCGGTCGGCGGGCGATCCGCGCATGGCGTGGCCCACGGCCAGCATGACGGTCAGGCGCGAAGTGGCCTGATAACGGGCTCCTCCGTTCACGATCGGCTCCGTCGCCTCGTCCCCCCTCGTAACCGCTCCGCGCCGTCCGGAGGGCCGACCGACGCGAAGGGCATTCGTCGTATGCGATCTCTGCTATAAGGCATCTTCAATGGCGAACGGCTGGCCCCGGCACCCCCTCCTCTACGAGATCAACACCCGGGTCTGGGTGCGCGAGCTGTCCGCGCGCGCCGGTCGGCGCCTGACCCTCGACACCATTCCGCCGGAGGAGATCGAGCGGATCGCGGCCCTGGGCTTCGATGCCGTGTGGCTGATGGGAGTCTGGACGACGGGCCTGGCCGCGATCCGCCTCGCCCGCACCGACGCCGGGCTGCGCGTGGCCTATCGCCGGGCGCTGCCCGACCTGACCGACGGCGACATCATCGGTTCCCCGTATGCCGTTTCGCGCTACCAGGTCTCGGCCGACCTCGGCGGCCCCGCCGCCCTGGCCGCGCTGCGCGCGAGCTTCGCCACCTACGGCATGCGCCTGATGCTCGACTTCGTGCCCAACCACACCGCGACCGACCACTCGCTGCTCACAGAGAGCCCGCAGGCGTACATCCACGGATCCGAGGACGACATCGCGCGGCACCCCGAGGCCTTCTTCCGGACGCGCGGGGGCCTCATCTTCGCGCACGGGCGCGATCCCTACTTCGCGCCCTGGCAGGACACGGCCCAGGTGGACTACGCCCATCGTCCCGGACGCGCGGGCATGCTGAACCAGCTCCAGGCGATCGCCATGCAGTGCGACGGCGTGCGCTGCGACATGGCCATGCTCCTCCTGCCCGACGTCATCGAGCGGACCTGGGGCGACCGGATCGGCACGGACTGGATCCGGGAGAGCTTCTGGACGGAGGCGATCCCCGCCGTACGCGAGCGCCATCCCGATTTCGTCTTCCTGGCCGAGTCGTACTGGGATCGCGAATGGGACCTCCAGCAGCAGGGTTTCGACTTCACCTACGACAAGGTCCTCTACGACCGTCTACTGGGCGGCGACGGGCCCGGGGTGCGCGCGCACCTCCTCGCCGCCCCCGCTTTCCGCGACCGCGGGGCGCGGTTCCTCGAGAACCACGACGAGCCGCGGGCGGCGGCCGCGTTCGGCGTGCCCGAGGGGTTCGGGCCCGCGCTCGTCACCTCTCTCGCGCCCGGCCTGCGCCTGCTGCACGAAGGACAGCTCGAAGGACGGCGCATCCGGCTGCCCGTGCAGCTCGGCCGGCGTCCCGAGGAGCCTGTCGACGAGACGGTGCGCGCGTTCTACGCGCGGCTGCTGGTCATCCTGCGCGATCCCACGCTCCACGACGGCCGCTTCGTGCCGCTCGACGTGTGGCCCTCCGCCGAGGGCGAGCGCACGCACGAGGGCCTGGTGGCCTTTGCCTGGCGGGAGGAGGGACCCGAGGGGAGTCCCGGCCTGGTCGTGATCGTGAACCTGCGTCCGGAACCGGCCTGGGCGCGCGTGCCGCTCGGTCCCGCCGGCTTCGAGGCCGGCCGCGCCTATCGCCTGCTCGATCGTCTCGACGGTGCCACCTACCGGCGCGCCGGCGACGAGGTGTGCGGTCCCGGCCTCTTCGTCGCCTTGCGCTCGCGCCAGAGCCACTCGTTCACCGTGGAGGCGGACTGACGGCGCGTTGACCCGGGCCGCGGCCCGGTGCTAGCTTGGCCTTCTTTCATCTTGCGCGGCCCCGCCCGCTTCGGAGAACCAATGTCCACGCGATCCCTCCTCGCCCTTGCCCTGCTGACTACTGTGGCCGCGTCCGTCTCCGCGGCGGAAGAAGCCGTCGACCTCGAGATGGTGACGCGCATCCGCGACGAAGGATTCACGAACTCCAAGGTCATGGACACCGTCGGCTATCTCACCGACGTCATCGGTCCGCGCGTCACGGGGTCACCGCAGATGCGGGAAGCCAACGACTGGACGCGCCAGCGGCTCGAATCCTGGGGACTCGTCAACGCCCATCTCGAGGGCTGGATGTTCGGCCGTGGCTGGTCTCTCGAGCGCTCCGTGGTCCAGATGACCAAGCCCGCGCCCGCCACCCTGGTCGCCGTCCCCCGCGCGTTCACGCCCGGCACGGACGGGCCGCGGCGCGCCAAGGTCGTCAAGGTGAAGATCGAGTCCGAAGCGGACGCGGAGAAGTACCGCGGCCAGCTCGCAGGGCGGATCGTGCTCCTCGGCGACCCCCGCGACACCGCCAACCCCGAGAAGCCGCAATTCACGCGGTACACGGACCAGGACCTCGAAGGGCTCGCCCATTTCGACGTGGAGCCGGCGCGACGCGGTCCCGCCGATCGCGAGACGATCACCCGGCGTATGCGTCTGCAACGCATGCTGCGGGGGTTCTTCGTGGCGGAGAAGGCCCTGGCCACGATCGAAGTGAGCCCGACCGACGCGGGCGTCGTGGTCGTGGGCCGCGGCGGCTCCTGGG
>DASTLK010000747.1:0-4750 GCA_035715025.1 Vicinamibacteria bacterium | reverse complement strand
AGCCTTCACGCTGTGCGCGATCAAGAATGGGTACGCACTCTCCAAGTCCTGACAGCCAACATAGAGGACCGTGTCGGCGTGAGCCGCAACGCGCGCGGGATCCGGCGTCGCCGGCCGCTGGCCCACATCGTAGGCCGTGTTGAGCATGACTTCCGCATCGCCGTGTCGCAGCCAAGCCCAGCCCACATCGTCGCTTGGCCCCGACTTCTGCACTTCCACGAAGCCGAGAATGTCACGGTAGAAGCGCAGCGACGCCGGCATGTCGAAGACCTGGATCAGGGGGCACAATCCGCGGATGGCTAGACCCACGTCGACCTCCTCAGAGTCGGCCGAACACTTAGTAGCGGGAACGACGATACCCAATATGAACGCGTGCAGCCACTGGTAATCCGTACCACGGCGAGGCGGAATCCTCGAAGGCGCAGGGGTACAGCGCGATGTGGAGACGGAGGATGGGCGGACGGCAAATGGCGCGCCACGAATGCGCCGGTGACAGATATCGGGCGGCGGCGGGTTACGGCCGGTCGAATGGGCTCCGCATTCTACGGCCGCCACGATTCAGGAGGATGACGCATTCTAGAGCACCTTGTAGGCAGTGACCCGGACCACGTGCGTGCCGCGACGGCCATCGCGGCCGCGCGCTTCGAGGCCGAATCCCCAGTCGACGTCCAGGAGGATTCGCCCCGGCAGGGCCATCTCTGCCGCCGCCCCCATCCCGAGATGGCCACGGCTGCCACGCCCCGCGGTGGGATCGTGCACGACCGCGCCATCCACGAAACCATCGAGGCGCCAGCCGCGCCCGGCCCGCCAGGTCGCGGCGCTGCGCAGCACGACTGCGCGATCGAAGCGCACGCCCGCGGACGGATACCCCCGCAGCCGGTTGTCGAAGGCGTCGAAACTGAACCGGCTGAAGCGGTCGAGGTTGCGACCGCCGAGGGCGCTCGCTTCCAAACGGGTCACGGCCTTGGGTCCGAGGACGAACGATCGGGCCAGGGTAAGCCCTCCCCTCTCGTACGCGCGCGCGTCGGCCGCGTAATCGCCGGGCCGGCCCCACTCGCGCCAGCTCTGCCGGCGGGCCGCGCTGCCCCACGCCGCCGCCGACCACGCGGCGCGCTCCCATTCGAGGCCGAGCCGCAGGCCGTGCGCGACCGGGCTCACGGGCACGCGAAAGTCCGCGGCCGTGGTGTCGTTCGCTTCGAGCCGCACCGCGTCGAGATCGTAGGCGGCGCGCAGCCGAATGCGCGGTCCGAGCCTGCGCAGGGCGGCCAAAGACGCGCGCAGCGGCCGCTGGGCCAGGTTCTCGTCGTAGCGCTCGAGACCGCCGCGGAAGGACCGGTCGTTGTAGCGGGTCAGCGATGCGAAGGCCCAGGCCTGGATCTGCAACGCGGGGCCGCCGACGGACGGCACGCTCAGCGCGAGCTGCGCGAACGGTCCGGCCACGAACGCGTTCATCTGCGCGCCCGTGCCCAGCACGTCGAAGTCCAGATAGCTGAGGCCGGCGAAGGGCAGCGGACGGTCGATGTTGGGATCGAAGAGCGTGCCCGCGGCCACGCTCCACACGCGCGAGGCCTGCCCGGCGAGGACGCGGCCTCCCTCCGCGGCGTCGACGCCGCCGGCCGCGGGCGCGTCCACGCGGCGCAGATAGCGGAAGCCGTCGGGCGTCTCTCGCATCATTACTGTATGGGAGGCGCGGGCCGCGGCCAGGCGCGCTTCGAAGTCGGGGGGATTGGCCTCGATCCGATCGAACGACGTCTGACGGTGGATCGGCGTGCGATGGCCGGGCCCTTCGTAGACCTGCTCGACGTCGGAGCGGGCGAGCAGCCATTCCGGCGCGCCCGCCACGTCGAGGAGGCGGAACTCGTCCGTCTGCCCGGAAGAGACGATCGCACCCCGGAGCCCCGTCTGCGCCGCCTCCAGACGCACGAGGGCGAATCCCTCCTTCGCGATCCAGGCCCGTCCGCGCATCGAGGGCCGGCCCGGATCGAGGGGCTGGAAGCCGACGACGTAGCACGCGCGCCCCGACTTCTCTTCCTCGCCCTCGAGGCGATAGCGGTAGGCGTCGCCGAGCGTGATGGTGAGAGGGGGCGACGCGACGCGCTCCGGTTGCACGAGGGGCAGGCGCGGCACGCCGTCGCCGCCCACCGCGACGGGCACGCCGTTGAGGCGCAGGTCGCGTTGCTCGATCTCGGCCAAGGCTCCGCGGCGATACAGGACGGTGTCGGCGGTGACGGTCATGGGGGCGGGCAGGCCCGGTATCTGGAAGGTCAGCACGCTCGTGCCGGTGGCGACCAGGGTGCGCACGCGCGCGGCCTGCCGGGCCGCGGCGGCTTGATGAGCGGCCACGATCTCGGCCACGGTCAGCGCGCGCGCCGCCGTCACTTCGACGCCCGCGGTGAATCCCGCTTCTCCGCCCGCCCATCCGGCGAGGCGAAGGACGAGGGGGCCGCGAAGAGCGCGCGTATCGATCTCCGCGTGGCCGGCGCGGGCGACGAGGGGCAGTGGCTGCTCGCCTCCGTCTAGAAGCGATCGTCCCCGCGCGCGCGTCGCTCCCGGTCGCACGGTCAGCCGGCCCCCACCCTCGACGATGGCGATCGCGTCGAGGGTGCCCGGATGCAGGAAGACGGGAGTGGCGCAGCCGCCGTCGTCCGCGCAAACCGTCACCGCGGTCAGGGACGTGAGGCCCGTGGTGAGGACGTCGGCGAGCGCCGCCACCCTTCGCGCCAGGAGGACGTCCGTCTCGCGCAATGGAACGAGCAGGCGGCGGCCGGCGATCCGCGCCGTGGTCGCCAGCAGATCGTCCAGCGACGCGGCCGGGCCTCCCGATTCCCACCACTCGAACCCGGCCGTCGGGGGGGGCGCGGCGGAAGGAGGAACGAGGAAGGACACGTAGGGGCCGATGCCCTTGCTCGCGAGCGCGCCCAGGAGATCGGCGGGCCCCGCGAGGCCGATGACGGCGTGGGCCGAAGCCGCGCGCACCGCGGTCGCCCGCGTCCGGACCGCGAACACGAGCGCGTCGTCCGCCGGCGCGTCCGCCGGCACTCTCAGCACGACCCGAGCGCCCAGCGGCACCAGGGCGGCCAGATCGTCGGCGACGGGATCCAGGGGCAGATCGAAGCCGACGGAGGCTCCGCGCGCGGACAAATCGCGCGCGACCGCGGCCGCCGCGGAGACGTCGGCGGAGCTCTCGACGACGAGGAGGACGTCGAGGCCATCGAGCGGCCCGGTCACGTCGAGCAGTCCGCGGGCGGTGACGGGCGCGGCCCGCCAGGTCACGCAGGCCGCACAGGGGCCGGCGGGGTCCAGCACGGCCGCCGGCAATCCCAGGAGGAGAGCCGAGGCCAGCGCAGCCAGGAAGGTCACCTCGCGGACTTAGCGGTGCGCGGCGATGAAGTCGCGGATCTGCTCCTCCAGCACGGGCAACGGCACGGGACCATTGGCGAGGACGGCGTCGTGGAACGCACGGATGTCGAAGCGGGGGCCGAGCTCGGTCTCGGCCTGACGGCGCAGCTCGCGGATCTTCAGCTCGCCCATCTTGTAGGCGAGCGCCTGCCCGGGCCAGGAGATGTAGCGGTCGGTCTCCGTCCGCACCTCGTGCAGGGAGAGGGCGGTGTTCGAGGCCATGAAGTCCATGGCCCGCTCCCGGGACCAGCCGAGCGCGTGCAGGCCCGTGTCCACGACGAGACGGCAGGCGCGCCACATCTCGTAGGTGAGGCGGCCGAAGTTGCGATACGGATCCTGGTAGAACCCGGCCTCGAGGCCGAGGCGCTCGGCGTAGAGGCCCCAGCCCTCGACGAACGCCCCCACTCCGGCGGCGCGGCGGAAGGGCGGCACCCCCTGCATTTCCTGCTGCAGCGCGATCTGCAGGTGATGGCCGGGGACCGCCTCGTGGAGGGTGAGGGCCTCGAGCACGTAGAGGGGCCGGCTCTCGAGCGCGTAGGTGTTGACCCAATACGTGCCGGCGCGGGTGCCTCCGACCGGGGCCTCGACGTAGCGGCCGCCCGTGTACTTCGGGGCGAGGTGCGCGGGCACGGGCTCCACGCCGTAGGGAAGGCGCGGCAGCCGGCCGAAGAGCGACGGCAGCTTGCCGTCCATGCGCTTGGCGATGAACGAGGCCTCCTTGAGCAGCTCCTCCGGCGTGCGCGCGTAGAAGCGCGGATCCGTGCGCAGGAACTGCAGGAAGGCGGCGAAATCGCCCTGGAACCCGACCTGCTTGATCACGTCCACCATCTCGGCGTGGATCCGCGCGACCTCGGCGAGGCCGATCTTGTGCACCTCCTCGGGCGTCACGTCGAGGGTCGTGAAGTGGCGGACGCGCTGCGCGTAGTACTCGCGGCCCCGCGGCAGGTCCGCGGCCGCGGTCGTGGTGCGCGCCGTCGGCAGGTACTCGCCGGTCATGAAGTCCAGGAACGCGCGGTAGCCGGCGACGGCGCCCTCCAGGATCGCGGCCCGGCCGGCGGCGACCAGCCGCGCGCGCTCCGGCTCGGTGACGCCCGGCGGGAAGGCGCGGAAGGGCGGGTAGAACACGCTCTGCTCGGGATCGGTGACGACGTGCGTGCGGATGGTGACGTCGTAGCCGTCCAGGACCACGCGCGGCAGCGTGAACCCGGTGCGCAGCCCCTCCCGCATGTTGGCGATCTGCTGGGCGACGTAGGCCGGGAACGCGCGCAGGCGCGCGATGTAGTTCTCGTAGTCGCGCGTGGTGGCGAGAGTGGTGTGGCGGGGCAGGTCGGCGAAGCCGGTGTGGAAGCCA
>DASTLK010000746.1:0-5638 GCA_035715025.1 Vicinamibacteria bacterium | reverse complement strand
CCTGCTCGACCGCTCGCTCGCGCCCCCGGTCAAGGCCGTCTTCGTCTACAACTCGAATCCGCTGGCGGTGGCGCCGGAGTCCGAGCAGGTACGGGCCGGGTTCGCGCGCGAGGACCTCTTCACCGTCGTCCACGACCTCTTCCAGACCGACACCGTCGACTACGCCGACGTCGTCCTGCCCGCCCCGACCACGCTCGAGCAGTACGACATCCACAAGTCGTACGGCCATCTCTACGTGAGCCTGAACCGGCCGGCCATCGCGCCCCTCGGCGAGTCCAAGGCCAACACGGACGTGTTCCGGTTGCTGGCCGCGCGCATGGGGCTCGATCATCCGGCCTTGCGCGAGTCCGACGAAGAGATGGCGCGGCAGGCCCTGCGCTGGGAGCATCCGCACCTGGCCGGCCTCTCCTTCGAGGACCTCGAGCGGGAAGGGACGCTCCGCCTGAGCGTGCCCGATCCCTACGCGCCGTTCGCGCAGGGCGGGTTCCCCACGCCGTCCGGGAAGTGCGAGCTCTTCTCCGAGCGCGTGGCGCAGGAGGGGCTCGATCCCGTGCCCCACTACATCCCGCCGCGGGAGAGCGCGCGCAGCAATCCCGAGCGCGCCCGCCGTTACCCGCTCGCCTTCATCTCCCCGCCCGCTCACCACTTCCTGAACTCGACGTTCTCCGCCCAGCCCACGCTGATGCGGCGCGAGAGCGAGCCCGTCGTCTTCGTCCACCCGGAGGACGCGGCGCCGCGCGCCATCGAGGATGGAATGCCCGTGCGCGTGTTCAACGATCGCGGGTCGTTCGTGGCCCGGGCCGAGGTGTCCGATGCCGCGCGGCCCGGGGTGGCCGTCGGCCTGTCCATCTGGTGGCCCAAGCTCTCGCCCGGCGGCCGCAACGCGAATGCCGTGACCAGCCAGGAGCTGACGGACATGGGCGGGGGCGCCACGTTCTACGACTGCCTGGTGGAGGTCGAGGTCGCGCCGTGACGCAGCTCGTCGCGGGCATCTTCGTGGCCTCGACCGTCGTCACCCTGATGCACTGGCTGCGCGTTCGCGACCGCCGCCTGCTGCCGCTGATGGGCTTGTTCCTCATGTTGGCGGCCGCGGAGTCCCTGGAGCCGCGGCACTACTGGCGCTCCGCGTTCCAGGTCGTGGGCGCGGCCTGCGGGCTGGCCCTCCTTCCCATGCTCGACCGCCGCCAGGGCGAGCGCGCGGCCTCGCCCCCCTCCTGAGCGCCCGATGAGCCGGGCCCGGCGTCCCCTCGCGCGGCTGCTCTACGCCGCCTCCGAGACGGACGCGGACATCCTCCATCCGACCGGCTTCTTCGCACCCGACCCCTTCCTGTTCATCCAGAGCGGCCGCCGGCGCATCCTCGTGATGAGCGACCTCGAGATGGACCGCGCGCGGGCCCAGGCCCACGTCGACGAAGTGCGTTCGTGGTCGGCGGCGGCGAAGGCCGAGGAGGCCGCGGGTGGGAAGCCGACGCCGGCGGCGGTGATCGCGCGCGCCCTGCGCGGGCTCCACATCCGGCGGGTGGAGGTGCCGCGCAGCTTCTCCCTCGGGCTGGCCATGGATCTGGATGCGCGGGGGATTCGCCTGGAAGTGGGACCGGATCCCTTCTGGCCGGAGCGCGAGTTGAAGCGGCCGGACGAGGTCCGGGCGATCCAGGCGGCCCTGCGCGCCGCCGAAGCGGGCCTCGAGGCCGGGCTCGCCCTCTTCCGCGCGACGCGCGTCGGCCGCGACGGCTGGCTGAAGTGGAGGGGCCGGCGCTTCACCGCCGAAGACCTGCGCTCCGCCGTGAACGAACGCATCATGGCGCTCGGCTGCGTCCCCGCCCACACGATCTGCGCCCCCGGCGATCAAGCCGTCGACCCCCACGAAGAAGGGCACGGGCCCATCCGCGCCCACACCCCGGTCGTGATGGACATCTTCCCGCGCTCCGAGCGCACGGGCTATTTCGGCGATCTCACGCGCACGGTCGTGCGTGGCCGCGCTTCCGAGCGCCTGCGGGAGGTCTACGCGCTCGTGAACGAAGGCGTGCGCCTCGGCCACCGGCGCGTGCGGCCCGGGGCGAGCGGCCAGGCCATCCACCGCGAGATCCAGGACCTCTTCACCGCGCGCGGCTATCCCACGGGGATGCGGGACGGCCGCATGCAGGGCTTCTTCCACGGCACCGGCCACGGTCTCGGCCTGCAGATCCACGAGCCGCCGTCGATCTCACCGCGCAGGTCCGTGCTGCGCGCCGGCCACGTGGTGACGGT
Source organism: Vicinamibacteria bacterium (assembly GCA_035715025.1). Taxonomy (GTDB): domain Bacteria; phylum Acidobacteriota; class Vicinamibacteria; order Fen-336; family Fen-336; genus AA29. The sequence goes on along the minus strand of DASTLK010000746.1, from coordinate 3,391 downwards.
GGAGCCCGGCCTCTACTACCTCGGTCTCGGCGGCGTGCGCATCGAAGACGTCGCGCTCGTAACGCCGACCGGCTCGCGGAACCTGACCCGAGTCCCGAAGTTCCTGGAACTCTAGGCCAGCCGACCGCAGAGCACGGCGGCGCCGCGTAGCGGCGGCGAAGTGCGAGGGGGGTTTCAGGGGGGGTCGCGAACGCCCGTCGCGGATGAAGCGTGAGTGCCCCCCCTGAGATTAACGACGTTGCGTTGCGTGCCTACGCCGGCTGGGCGCGCTGGGCCGTGCGGAACCCGTACAGGGCGAGGGCCGACACCACCAGCAGCGCCGCCACCATTCCGTCCGCCGCCCAGTGGCCGAGTGACGGGGCCACGGGCATCGAGCTCAGCAGGGCGGCCACGAACAGCGCCACCACCGTCACCAGCACACCCTGCCGAAGGACGAGATACAGGGGAAGGCCGATGCCCAGGATGTTGAGGACGAAAGCGGCCGCGAAGGGCAGGGGCGACTGGATCGTCGGCTGCATGCTGAGCGTCGCCATGAACGCGATCGCGGCGAGCGCGTCGCGGCGCAGGACGAGCCGGAACACCATCAGGATGAGCACGAGGAACATGGCATCGGCGAGCGTGCCCACCGCGATGCCTTCCAGGGCCGTCAGCACGTAGCGCAGACCGAGCGTGACGTCCAGGGCGTCGGCGCCGTAGGGTGGCAGCGGCGGCAGGGAGAGCCACCGCAGCACGACGGTCCGCATGAACGGGATGGCCATCGCGCCCAGGGCCCCCACCGCGGTGCCCAGCAGCACGTCGCGTCCCACCAGCGGATCCCTCCAGCGGCCGGTCAGGAGGCGCGTCCAGGAGACGAGCATGTCCGGCCAATGCCGCCGGATGTACGGCTCGATGGCGAGATAGAGGATCCACACGGCCGCGGCCAGGAGGAGGCAGACGCCGAGGCCGTGGATGATCAGCATCAGCTCGCCACCGATCTCGGCGACGTGGTGGCCTCCGAGCATCCAGCCGCACAGCTCCGCGGTGAGCGCGAGCGCGGCCAGGCGCCGCGCCCCCGCGCGGTCGCCTCGCCCGAGGAGCAGGTTGCGTCGCGCGAGCAGCAGGGCGGTGGCGGCCACGATGAGGGCGATCGCGAGGGCCACGCGGCCGGCCGTGCTCTGGCCCGGCCGGAGGCGCGCCGCCTCCATGCGCTCGGGCCGCGTCCACTCCCATACCATCTGGAAGGATTCGGCCTTGCCGCGGTAGGCCGCGGCCTCGATGCGCAGGGGGAGGTCGGGACGCGCCGCGTCCGTCCCCACCCAGGCCGCCCGCGCGTCGCTGTGGAAGGGAGGCGTCCACAGGGGCGTCACGGGATGGAAGCGCGCGACGTCGAGGCGTGCCTGCGTGAACAGGGGAGACCAGTCCACGGGAGCCGCGGGCGGTGGCGCCTCGTCTTCGCGCTGCGGCGGCGTCATGTAGAAGCCGACGAGGCGGCCCTGGAGGTCCAGCTCCACGCCCTCCATACCCGACAGCGTGATGGGCGGGTTGTTCCAGGACACGCGGGTGCTGATGTTCGTGGAGGCGAGCGGCCGGTCGCTCTGGCGATAGTAGAAGCGCACGACCGCGGGACGGTCGTGGCGCAGCACGTTCCAACGATCGGGCGTCGTCGCGTGGGCCTCGACGTGACGCAGGTAATCGGAGTCGATGGCATACCCGACCGCGGAGTCCACGGCCACCCGTTCCTGGCCCAGGGCCACGAGCACCTCGCGGGCTCGGTCCTCCAGCGCCTGTGGCGGCTTGTCGAGAGGGACATAGCCCGCGATTTGGACACGACGCACCAGGACGAGGGCGAGAGCCACGCTGACGGCGATGGCCGCGAGGAGGCCCAAGGCCACCATCGGCGACACGCCCTCCAGCGCCCCCGAGGCCGCGACCAGCTCCGGCGACGGCGTCTCGCCGGCGGCCAGGGCGGCGGCCAGCGGGTCGCCGCCGGGGAGGGCGGCCGCGACGGCGAGCGCGGACTGCGGCCGCCGCCGTGGATCCGGCTCCAGGCAGTGCAGGATCGCGCGCTCCGTCGCGGGATCGATCTCGTTCACGATCTGCGAGGGATTCACGGGCGTGCCTTCGTTGTGCTGCCGCGTGATCTCGGCGAGGGTGCGGCCCGCGAAGGGCTTCTTCCCCGTGAAGACCTCGTAGAGCACGAGCCCGAGGGCATAGACGTCGCTGGCCGTGGTCACCTCTCGCCCCGCGAGCTGCTCCGGCGACATGTACGCGGGCGTACCCGAGCGCACGTCGTCGCCCTGGATGCTCACGGCCAGGCCGGCCAGGCCGAAGTCGGTGATGCGCGCCTTGCCCCGTCCGTCGAGCATGATGTTCTCGGGCTTGAGGTCGCGGTGGAGCACGCCCTTGTCGTGCGCGGCGCCGAGGCCCGCACAGACCTGGCGCGCGATCTCGATGGCCTTGTCCTGAGGCAGGCGGCCGATGCGACGGAGGAGGGATGCGAGGTCCTCGCCGTCCACGAACTCCATGGACAGGAAGTGCTGCCCCTCCGCTTCGCCGATGTCGTAGACGCGGCACACCGCGGGATGGGCGATCTGGCGCGCGGTGCGCACCTCGTTGTACAGGCGATCAAGACGGCCGGCGTCGTCGGCGAGCGCTTCGGGAAGGAACTTGAGCGCCACCGGCTGGCCCAGCCGCAGGTCGTCCGCGCGATAGACCTCGCCCATGCCGCCACGACCGAGCAAGGCGACGATCCGATACCGATCCGCGAACAACGCGCCGGGCACGAAGCGAGGAGTCGGCGTGGCCGTGGCGGTGCCGCTCAGGCCGGCGGGGGAGCCGGCGACCGGCGAACGGGAAGGGGATGCCGGTGAGCGCGATCCCCCGCGGGATGCGGGCGTGCGTGGCGCAGGCGACGGAAGCCTGTCCGCGCGCGAGGAGGGGCGGGGGGCGGTGCCCGTCGGCACGCCGTCGAAATCGACGTCCAGGGCCGTCCCGCACGACGGGCAGAACCGCTGCCCTTCGGCGGCCAGGTGAGCGCAAGTGGGACAGGTGGCCATGCTCGCGACTTCGCCGCTGCCCACGCTACGCGCGGCGCGGGCCGAGGTCAATCGGCGCCGATTCGTTGACAGTCTCGCGGCGGCAAAGGGATGATTTCTCGAGGAGGACACCGTGATCTTCACCCCTGGGACTCGCGCGCCGATGGCGCCGCTCGTCATGCTCGTGCTCGCCCTGGCTCCGGCCGCGACCGCGGAAACGCCCGCCGCCCCCGGCCCCCTGCCCGACGCCCCCAAGCTCGCCGCCATGGCCGCGCGCTTCGCGCCCGTGGCCATCGGCACGGACCTCTCGAAACTGCCCGCGGGCGAGCGGCAGGCCCTGGCCAAGCTGGTGGAGGCCGCGCGGATCATGGACCCGC
>DASTLK010000745.1:0-6804 GCA_035715025.1 Vicinamibacteria bacterium | reverse complement strand
AAAACGAGTGAGGGGCCGGAAGATGCGGCCGCGGGGCACGGTCCACCCGAGCGGGTGCGCGGGCAAGGCCTGACCTGCCGCAAGGTTCTGGATCCCGTCACGAATTCGCCGCCGGATGGCGCTCTCCCACCGGGCGCGCCTGCTAGGCTCGCTGAGAAGGAGCACACACCATGAGCCAGCTGCTGCGCGGCGTGGCCGCCGGTTACGGCGCCAAGAAGTTGGGAGGCGGCTGCTTCAGCACGGTCATCGTGTTCATCCTGCTGTGGTGGTTGCTCGGCCACTTCCGGATCTTCCAGTAGGCGGAGGGCGGAGCGATCACTTCGCTTCGCGCCGGGCCAGCAGCGCGACGGGAAAGCTCGCGAACAGGCGCGCCGCGGGCACCGCCCCCCCGGGGACGTCCTCGCCCGTGAGCTCGTTGCCCCACTCCCCCGCGGGCAGGACGACGCGCGTGTCGCCCCATTCCCCGCGCCGCTTGAAGGGGAGGCGGGGGACGACGGTCGCCACCTCGGCGCCCCGGCTGAAGGCGACCACGTGGTCGGCGGCCGGCCCTTCCACGGCCAGCGGGGTGTAGGCGCCCTCCGGGCCGAACGCCGCCGGCCGCCGGCGCCTCAGGGCCAGGGCCCGGGTGATGAGCCACAGCTTGGGAAGCCCCTCGTCGGCGCGCGCCATGACCGCGGCCACCTTCATCCCCTCCAGCTCGCCCAGCAGGCGGTGCCGGAGCGCGTAGTCCACGGGCCTGCGATTGTCGGGGTCCACGAGGCTCAGGTCCCACAGCTCCGTGCCCTGGTAGATGTCCGGGACACCCGGACAGGTCAGCTTCAGCAGGACCTGGGCCAGCGAGATCGTCCTTCCCGAATCCCGCAACGAGGCCACGAGGGCCTCCAGCTCGCGTCGGAACTCGCCGTCGGCGAGCACGGCGTCGATGAAGCCCCGCAGCGCGGTCTCGTAGGCGGCCTGGGGCGCCGTCCAGCTCGTGCGCGCCTTGGCCTCGCGCGCCGCCTTCTCCATGTAGGCCTTGATGCGCTCCTTCTCGATCGGCCAGGCCCCGGCGAGAGTCTGGTAGAAGAGGTATTCGATGTTGTGGTCGGGCGGCTCCGCGCCCCAGAGGCCGCGGTGCCGCTCGAACCAGCGGCGCACCACGCGGGCCCACGCTTGCGGCGCCTCGGAGAGGACACCGATGCGCGCCCGCACGTCCTCGCTGCGCTTGCTGTCATGGGTCGAGGTCGCGAGCAGGCCCCGCGGCCACTTCCACTGCGCGGCCTGGCTCGCTTCGTGGAACTCGCGGACGGAGAGGCCGAAGCGGTCCGGGTGGCCGCCCACCTCGTTGAGGGAGACGAGCCGGTTGTAGCAGTAGAACGCCGTGTCCTCCGCCCCCTTGGCCATGGCCGGCCCCGTCACCTGCTGGAAGCGCAGCACGAACTCCGTCTCCTGCTCGCCGGGCACGCGCCGCAGCAGCAGGTCGCGCAGGAACTCGAGGAGGCGGCTGTCGAACTCGGGCCGCCGGGCCCACACCGCCGCGATGCCCTCGTTCACGTACTTCTCGTCCTGCGGGCTCGCGCCTTCCGCCTCCGCGCTCACGTAGGTGCGGTACACGGGGAAGCAGGCGATCAGCTCGCGCACGACCTCGTGCAGCTCGTGGCGCGTGTAGTCGCGATAGTTGCGGTGGCGCTCGCACACCTCGACCAGCAGCGCGGTCAGCCGGTTGAGGTCGCTGCCGAGCACGTCGCGCAGCACGCGGTGCTTCTGCACGCGCAGCACCTCCGCGTAGTCGACGGACTCGCCGGTCAGCTCCGCGTAGAGGTCGGTGAGCGGCCGCTCCCCCTCCGGGTCCACGAACAGCGCGGACGCGCGCCACATGAAGTCGTAGCCGGTGGTGCCTTCGACGGGCCAGCTCTCGGGCAGCGACTCCCCCGGCTGCAGGATCTTCTCCACCACCACCCACGCGCCGGGCCGCGCGCTGCGGAGGCGATGCAGGTAGGCGGTAGGGTCGCGCATCCCGTCCGGATGGTCGATGCGCAGGCCGTCGACGGTACCGTCGTCGAGCCAGCCCAGCACGAGGTGGTGGGTGTCGAAGAAGACGCGCTCGACCTCGACGCGCAGGCCCACCAGGGTGTTCACGTCGAAGAAGCGCCGGTAGCCGAGGTCGCCCGCGGCCGTCTTCCAGAAAGCGACGCGGTAGTTCTGGCGCTCGAGCAGGGCGTCGAGGAGGTCCGCGTCCGCGTTGACGCGCTGGATCTCCGCCTCCACGGCCGCTGCCAACTCCGGCTGCTCGCGGCAGAGCCGCGCCACCATCTGGCGGAGCACCTCCTTGTGGCGATGGCGGCGGCGTATGGCCGCGACGTCGGTGGCGGTGGACGCGGCCAGGCGGCCCTGCGCATCCGCGATCAGGGCCAGCTCGTCCGATCCGCATCGCTCCGCCGCCGCCGCCAGCAGCGAGTCGATCGAGCGCGGAGCCACCGGCCATTCGTGGTCACGGTAGCGGACGGTGAAGGTGCCGTCGTCCCGCCGCGTCACGCCGAGGAGGGCCTTCTCGAGCACGCGGCCGTACTGGTCCTCCAGCGCGGGCAGCAGCACGGTGTTGCGCAGCTTGGCCTCGGGCGGGTCCCAGTCGACGTCGAAGTAGGCCGCGTAGCGCGACGAGGGGCCGTTCTCCAGGACGTCCCACCACCAGAGGTTGTGCGGCGTCACGATCGCCATGTGGTTGGGGACGATGTCGAGGAGCTGGCCCATGCCGCGCCCGCGCAGGGTGGCGGCCAGCCGTTCCCGACCGGCCTCGCCGCCGAGCTCGGCGTTGACCTTCGAGTGGTCCACCACGTCGTAGCCGTGAGTCGAGCCGGGAGCGGCCTGCAGCACGGGCGACGTGTAGAGGTGGCTGATCCCCAGGCGGTCGAGATAGTCGACTTCGGCGGCCGCGGCCTCGAACCCGAAGCCCTGGTGGAGCTGGACCCGATAGGTGGCGCGCGGCTCAGTGGGCACGGCGGAGGACCACGAGGGAGAGGCCCTGCACGGGCACCTGGGCGCGCACGCCGAAGGAGTCCTCGCCCGCCGCGGGGTCGAAGGTATCGAGGACCTTGAGCCAGCCCTTCCCCCAGTCCTCGCCCGGCGTCGTGAAGTCCACGCGGTCGTGGTGCGCGTTGAAGAGGATGCAGAAGCTGTCGTCCACCACCGGATCGCCGCGGGGGTTGGTGCTGTCCAACTGCTCGCCGTTCAGGAACACGCCGAGGGACTTCGCGAACCCGACGCGCCAGTCCTCGTCGTCCATCGGCGACCCGTCGGGCCGGAACCAGCCGACGTCCTTGACGTCGCTGCCGTGGATGGGGCGGCCCTGGAACCAGCGGCGCCGTCGGAACACGCGATGGCGGCGGCGCATGTCGATCAGCCGCTTCGTGAACTCCAGCAGGTCCTCATCGGTGTTCTCCCAGTCCACCCAGGAGATCTCGTTGTCCTGGTTGTAGGCGTTGTTGTTCCCGCGCTGGGTGCGCCCGAGCTCGTCGCCCGCCACCAGCATGGGCACGCCCTGCGACAGCATCAAGGTGGCCAGGAAATTCCGCTTCTGGCGCGCGCGCAGCGCGCAGATCTGCGGGTCGTCGGTGGGGCCTTCGACACCCATGTTCCAGGAGCGGTTGTCCTTCTCCCCGTCCTGGTTGTTCTCGCCGTTGACCTCGTTGTGCTTGTCGTTGTACGACACGAGATCGCCGAGGGTGAACCCGTCGTGGACGGTGACGAAGTTGATGCTCGCGAAAGGACGGCGGCCGGTGCCCTCGTAGAGGTCGGAGCTGCCCGTGAACCGGTAGGCGAACTCGCCGAGCGTCCGTTCCGCGCCCCGCCAGTAGTCGCGGACGGTGTCGCGGTACTTGCCGTTCCATTCCGACCACAAGGGCGGGAAGTTGCCGACCTGGTAGCCGCCCTCGCCGACGTCCCAGGGCTCCGCGATGAGCTTGACCCGCGAGATCGTCGGGTCCTGGCTGATGATGTCGAAGAACGAGCCCAGCCGGTCCACCTCGTGGAGCTCGCGCGCGAGGGACGAGGCGAGATCGAAACGGAACCCGTCCACGCCCATCTGCGTGATCCAGTAGCGCAGGCTGTCCATGATGAGCTGCAGCGTGCGCGGAGTGCGCACGTTGATGGTGTTTCCGGTACCGGTGTAGTCCCGGTAGTAGCGCGGGTTGTCGGGCTCGAGGCGGTAGTAGGCGGTGTTGTCGATCCCGCGGAAGCAGATCGTGGGGCCGAGGTGGTTTCCCTCCGCGGTGTGGTTGTAGACGACGTCGAGGATGACCTCGATGCCCGCCTTGTGGAGCGCGTCCACCATCTGCCGGAACTCGTCCACCTGCTCGCCCAGCCGGCCCTTGCTCGCGTAGCGTACGTCCGGCGCGAAGAACCCGATGGAGTTGTAGCCCCAGTAGTTGATGAGGCCCTTCGACTGCAGCATGCCGTCCGACACGAACTGATGGATCGGCATCAGCTCGACGCTGGTGACGCCCAGGCTGCGCAGGTACTCGATCACCGGGGGCGAGACCAGGCCCGAGTAGGTCCCCCGCAGCTCCTCCGGCACCTCCGGGTGGCGGAAGGTGAAACCCTTCACGTGCAGCTCGTAGATCGGCCGGCCGTTCCACGGATAGCGGAACCGGCGCGCGTCCACCATGGGAGCCGTCTCGTCGATCACGAGCGACTTCGGCACGGCGGGCGAGCTGTCGCGGTCGTCCTTGGAGAGGTCCGCGTCCGGATGGCCCGGGGTGTACCCGAAGATCAGCTCGTTCCACCGCACGTGCCCGTCGATCGCCCGGGCGTAGGGGTCGATGAGCAGCTTGGCGGGATTGAAGCGATGGCCCCGCTCGGGCTCGTACGGCCCGTGGACGCGATAGCCGTAGCGCTGGCCAGGACGGATCCCGGGAATGTAGACATGCCACACCAGATCGGTCTGCTCTGTAACGCGGACCCGGGCCATCTCGTCGTTACCCTTGGATCCTTCGAAGAGGCAGAGTTCGACGCCGGTGCCGTTCTCGGAGAACAGGGCGAAGTTGACGCCTTCGCCATCCCACGTGGCCCCAAGGGGGTAGGGGCTGCCGGGCCTGATCTTCATTTAAAGGGGACGACGCCGCTTCGGGAGGCGCAATCTGGTCTTGACATTATATAGGCCAGGATATACTCTTTGCTATGTAAAGTCAGCGACAGCCCACCAGGGCACAACGAACTCGAGGGGTGGTGGCATGGGCGCTTCGTGGCTTGAAGTCGACTCGCTGATCCGGGAGACGGAAAAGCTCTTCGAGTTTCCACACGCGGAGGCTCTGCCCTCGGTGACGCGGGCGCGGGAGGTCGTGGCGGAGACCGCGATGGTCGTCTCCCTGGCCGGCCTCTCCGACGATTCCGAGGCCGAGGTCGCGGCACAGCTTCTGCTCGCCCACGCGCGTGTGGCCGTCCTCGACGCACAGACGGCGGTCCGCCGAGCCGCGGAAGCGGTCGCGGTCAGCCGCGCCGGCCGCGCGCGAGCGCTGCAGCTCATGTCCGAAGCGCGCGCCTTGCGCGCGCGTGACCGGAGCGGGGCGGTACTGAGCGCGCCGCGCGCAGCGGCACCGCCGGCCGCGCCCATCATGGCCCTCATGCGCATTCCGACGAGGGCGTCCTAGAAGTCAGGCCGATCGATTTCCGTTAGAGCCGCTGCCGTGGCGGATACAAGACGTGATTCGCGGCCTGCGCCGCCATCGCGCCTTCCGCCGCCGCGCTGATGACCTGGTGGCTGTGCTTGTTGTCGCAGTCCCCCGCGGCGAAAAGGCCGGGAAGATTCGTGCGGTTCTTGTCGTCGATCCGGATGTGGCCGTTGCGGGCCAGGGCCAGCGGCAGCGCGCGCAGCAGCTCCGTCCGCGGCCGGCTGCCGTAGAGGCTGAAGAGAATGTCCGCGTCGAGCGTGCGCTCGTCGTCGAGGACGACGCGGCGGACGCAGTGCGGGTCCGTGATCACCCTCCGCACGCGGCCCTCCACATAGGCGATGCCGTCCTGGGCCAGCTTCGCGCGCGCGCGCGCGGACGGCCGCCCCTTCGCGGGGTCGCAAAGGAAGGTGACCTCCCGGGTGTAGGTCAGGAACTGCAGGGTCGTCCCCACCGCGCGGTCCGTGTTGCCGAGGGCCAGGAGACGCAGCCCGCGCGCGCGCCAGCCGTCGCACACGATGCACCAGAACAGATGGCGGCCGACGAGCCGCCGTGCCCCGTCGAAGTCAGGCCAGACATCGCGCACTCCCGCGGCCCAGATCAGCGTCCGGGCCCGGTACGCGCCGCGAGTGGTGGCGAGATGGAATCCCTGGTCGTCCTTCCGGACCTTCGTCACCTCCGCGTCCTGGAACACGACGCCGAAGCGCTCGCCCTGGGCGCGGCCGAGGACACGGAGGCGAATCCCGGTCACACCGGAGGGAAAGCCGAGGTAGTTGTCGTTGACCTGGCCGTAGCTCCACCTCCCGTCGCCGCAGTCCAGCACGAGCGTCCGGCGGCGGAAGCGGCCCATGTAGACGGCGGCGGAGAGGCCGGCGGGACCGGCGCCGACGATCACGCACTCCCACGGCCCCTTCCGGGTTCGGGTCGCCTTCCGCGTTCGAGCCATCCCCCATTATCTGCATGCTACAATCCGTCGCTTAGGCGCCTGTAGCTCAGTTGGACAGAGCGGCAGCCTTCTAAGCTGCGGGTCAGGGGTTCGAATCCCTTCAGGCGCGCCAGCCCTCGGCGACGTAGCGCCTCTGCGGTGGATGTAGCTCAGTTTGGTTAGAGCGCCAGGTTGTGGCCCTGGAGGCCGCGGGTTCGAATCCCGTCATCCACCCCA